>NZ_AUTL01000259.1:0-1950 GCF_000498015.1 Pseudoalteromonas sp. TAE79 | reverse complement strand
CTATCTACAGACGGTTTAATTTATGGTCCAAAAAAGGGATTTTGAATGAACTGTTTCGCGCATTATCTCGTGATGCGGACATGGATTGGGTCTTCATTGATGGCAGTATTGTCAGGGCTCATCAACATAGTTGCGGTGCAAGAACTGCTGACAATGAATCAATTGGAAAGAGCCGAGGTGGAAATTCTACGAAAATTCATCTTGCAGTCGATAGCGGAGGGTTGCCTGTTTATTATGAATTATCCTGTGGAAATACGCATGATATCGTCCATGCAGAGTCACTCGTAGCTAATTGCCCAACAAGTAATATGGTTGTCGCAGATAAAGGCTACGACAGTGAAAAACTGAGAGCGTTTGTTCGTGATAATAACGCTACACCCGTTATTCCACGTAAGGGCAACAGTTTAGTAGGCAATGAAGATATTGACTGGTGCATGTACAAATATCGGCACTTGGTTGAGAATGCATTTGGCCGTATTAAGCAATATAGAGGGATAGCCACGCGGTATGAAAAGCTTGAACGAAATTATCATTCAATGCTCGCTTTAGCATTTACTATGATGTGGCTACCAATGTGGGCTGATTGATATATGTACTACAAAGATCAACAGCCCCTAGTTACACAGAAATATTTAAGCCGCAAAGTGCTCAAGATCGAAATGGTGACTTTTTAGCGCCAATTGAAGGTAAAAGTTATGAAGCGGGTCTTAAAAGCAGCTTCTTAGATGATATGTTTCACACCAATCTTGCGCTGTTTACAATTGAGCAAGATAATGTAGCGCAAGCAGACACTGGCTACATAATTCCTGGCACTGTAAATTCAGAAGCGCAACGTGCGGCAGAAGGTGCAACAAGTACAGGTTTTGAATTTGAGGTTGTAGGGCAGCCTATTGATGGTTGGAATATTAACGCTGGTTATTCTCAGTTCGAAGCTGAAGATGCTGATGGTGTTAAAGTGAATACTCAAATGCCACGCAAGCAGTTTAAATTATTTACAACCTATAGACTAATTAGTTTGTTACCTGATTTAACTATTGGTGGAGGCATTAATTGGCAGAGCAAAACCTATGGACAAAGTGTGGAGCAGGAAGCTTACTCGCTAGTTAACTTTATGGCTCGCTACGATATTAATAGCAATATGCAAGTACAGCTAAATGTTAATAACTTACTAGATGAAGAATATTACAGTCGAGTTGCTTCACGTGATCAATATCGCTACGGAGTTCCTAAAAACTATAATCTGAGTTTTAATTACACCTTTTAATAAGTACCTGTAAGATGCCCTATTCCGTTTTACACTGAATAGGGCATCTTACGTTTTGTGATCCACCATCCATCTCTTTTCTCAAATTAGAATAATTATATTATTGAATTCGTATCATGATATTATTAGGTTTTTATTTCATTAGGTTTATATAAATGCGGGCATCTACAGTAAAAGTATGGGAATTGGTGCATAAATGGACGAGTTTGACTTGCACACTTTTCTTATTGATGTTATGCATAACCGGTTTACCACTCATCTTTCATGATGAAATTGATGAAGCATTAAACCCTGATGTATGGCAACCTAAGTACCCACAAGCAGAGCATTTAACACTGGATGAAATACTTGAGGTAGCTCTTACACATCGCGAAGATGAGCAAGCTATTTATATGAGTTTTGATATTCTCCGTCCGGTCATTAATATAATCGGGTAGCCGGAGGTCTCTAACCTCCAGCCCCCACACCACCCATCATGCGGGTCCGCAATGGGCGGTTCATCTCCCGTAATGAATATTGATCCAAATATCTTTCAATGACACTAAACCTTGTGATGCTAAATAGTCATTACCTAGCGCAATGTTAATTCCTTTTGTTTTTGAGCTTCTACAAGGGCCTTTACTGGTGATACCACAGGCTATGGCGAGTCGCTCGCTAACACCCAATTTCATTAAACTGCGTACTTT
>NZ_AUTL01000258.1:0-2227 GCF_000498015.1 Pseudoalteromonas sp. TAE79 | reverse complement strand
CTATCTACAGACGGTTTAATTTATGGTCCAAAAAAGGGATTTTGAATGAACTGTTTCGCGCATTATCTCGTGATGCGGACATGGATTGGGTCTTCATTGATGGCAGTATTGTCAGGGCTCATCAACATAGTTGCGGTGCAAGAACTGCTGACAATGAATCAATTGGAAAGAGCCGAGGTGGAAATTCTACGAAAATTCATCTTGCAGTCGATAGCGGAGGGTTGCCTGTTTATTATGAATTATCCTGTGGAAATACGCATGATATCGTCCATGCAGAGTCACTCGTAGCTAATTGCCCAACAAGTAATATGGTTGTCGCAGATAAAGGCTACGACAGTGAAAAACTGAGAGCGTTTGTTCGTGATAATAACGCTACACCCGTTATTCCACGTAAGGGCAACAGTTTAGTAGGCAATGAAGATATTGACTGGTGCATGTACAAATATCGGCACTTGGTTGAGAATGCATTTGGCCGTATTAAGCAATATAGAGGGATAGCCACGCGGTATGAAAAGCTTGAACGAAATTATCATTCAATGCTCGCTTTAGCATTTACTATGATGTGGCTACCAATGTGGGCTGATTGATATATGTACTACAAAGATCAACAGCCCCTAGTAAATTAAGCGTTTAACGATGCCATATCAATAACAAAGCGGTATCGTACGTCAGATTTTTCCATACGCTCGTATGCCGTGTTAATTTCGTCAATGTTGATCATTTCGCACTCAGGTAGCACGTTATTTTCACCACAAAAGTCGAGCATTTGTTGCGTCTGTGCAATACCACCAATAAGTGAGCCTGCAATACGACGGCGACCCATTAATAATGGCACCGTGCTTAGCTCATCCACTGGACCAACTTGGCCAACAATAACTAATGTACCATCTACATCAAGTAGCGGTGTGTAAATAGATAAATCATGTTTTACAGGGACTGTATCTATAATGACGTCAAAGGCAGATTGCGAGTCTTTCATTTCGTCATCATTAGATGACACTAAATAGTGCTGAGCGCCTAATTTAACCGCATCATCTTTTTTAGACTCACTACGGCCAATTACCGTAACGCTTGCGCCCATTGCAACTGCATTTTTAACGGCCATGTGACCAAGCCCACCTAGACCAACAACACCAACACGGCTACCTTTTTTTACGCCCCACTTATGAAGTGGCGAATACGTAGTAATACCTGCACAAAGTAGCGGTGCAACGCGTGAAAGGTCTAAATTTTCTGGTACAGAAAGTACAAATTCTTCGCGTACAACAACATGTTTAGAATACCCACCTTGGGTCATTTCACCACTAACGCGGTCTTTGCCTGCGTAAGTACCAACCATGCCTTCGCGGCAAAATTGTTCTTCGTCGTTATCACATTGATCGCAACTTTGGCACGAATCAACCATACAACCAACAGCAACCGTGTCGCCTTGCTTATATTTTTTAACGTCGCTACCTACCGACATAACTTTACCAACAATTTCGTGCCCAGGTACCAATGGGTAGTCACTGCCACCCCAATCATTTCGTACGGCGTGTAAATCTGAATGGCACACACCACAGTATAAAATTTCAATTTCTACATCGTTATTTCGTAAATCGCGGCGCTCAAAAGAAAATTCCGTCAATTCAGAACCTTGGCTTTTTGCTGCATATCCTACTGTCTTCATAATAACTCCATAGTGGTTAAAAATTTAAATCATCAACAGCATAGTACATAGCCTGTGAATAGAACCTGACAATATAAAATAGGCACAAATCGAGTAGGGTGAGGCTTTTGCCTCATCCCTCTCACAGAACCGTACGTACGGGCCTCGTATACGGCTCCTGTATTCTTCTATCCCTTCGGCTTATTTTCTAAACGCCGATTGAGCAAGCCATCCTGTACTTACTTTTTCCATTGAATATAAACCTTGCTCCTCAAACCATTGGTTTGGCATCGCTACATTCGATAATGGACTTAGAGAGTTTCGCCATGAGTTCATTTTGATGAACTTAAATGGCGGCTTTTTCCCTAATTGTTTTAGTCGCTTATGCAACCTCGCTGGGTTTTTCCACAACCTTAACTGAATTGCCCTTAATCGTCGTCTCACCCACCTTGCCAACAAATTTAGCACTCGTTTACAATTGGCTATACTGAAATAATTTACAAAGCCGCGCACCACTGGATTGAGTCTTTTTATTACTTCAATTAAGTTCATGCCACTATTTCGCTTTGTTAATCGTTT
>NZ_AUTL01000257.1:0-8304 GCF_000498015.1 Pseudoalteromonas sp. TAE79 | reverse complement strand
TGCGACTGTGAAGAAAAAATACCAGCCAAATCACTTGAACTAGACCCCGCAACCCAACGGTGTACAAAGTGCGCACAATAAGCGCACTTTCAAATCATTATATAATTTGTTGTATAAAGCTAAATGATTGCCCTGGGTAAAGTATTATATCTTCAACTAAATATTGAGCCTCTTCTTGGGTGATTTCTAAGCGTTTCATAAGGTTTACCTTCGCCTGTGGCAAAGTCCACGCATGGTAATGAATGCCAATATCTGATTCCATCATTGCAAGCATCAATGTTTTATCTTTATCAGACATGTTCATATTGCTCGCCATTGCAGGTAAATCTTGATAATCAGCCTGCCAATCAAGCCCTTCAATTAATTTTTCATCCGATAGATACTGCACTAAAAACGATTTTTTATGAGAAATAGACAATTTACTGTCGAATGCAACACGATCTAATACTTTTATATTTTCATTTAAAATAGTAACCCACTCTAGCGGTGAATGTACTTCGCCACTAAAGTAATTTAGTTTGCTCTGATACCACTGTGACCCATTTGGCAGGCCTCTCAGACCAACACTACCTCTAGGCTTATAACTAGTTAAATAATCGCTAAAAGCTCTTATATGACTCTTAAGCGCTGGTTGAACGTCATTACTACCTATCGCACTCAATACATAGCTTTGTAGTAGTGTGAGCTCAATTTTATTCAGCTTTAAATTGCTTTGTTTAGCACTGTCTAGCGTATCTTGGGTTAACTTAAGCCAAGTAATAATATTATCCGGCGTACTTTTTGACCCCTCAAAAGCAAGCATGTTTTTTAATACATCGACTTGAGCCGGCCAATTAAAATAGCGCTCAGGAAAGCGCTCTGCAATAACCAAGTAGTTTACTTGTGCAATTTGATTGAGATTAAGCTCCATACCCATTAGGTTCTGATAAATAGTATGACGTTTAACTAAATACGCATCAGAAAATACCAATTGCTCTTTAGTAATCCTATCGATTTTTTTAGCGTCTGGTTGTACAAGTGTCATGTTTAAAGTTTTTAAAGCAACTTGTGCGTCTTCAAATGACTCATAAGGTTGAGGCTGCTTTGAACATGCAGCTAAAAATAAGCACAGCAGTAATGAAAAAGAGAGCTTTTTATACATAGTAGTTCCAATAAAAAAAGCCCCAGAGGGGCTTTTTATAAGTTGCTTTAGCTAATTAAAATTAAATTTTAACACCGTTGCGAGCGGCTTTATCTTTAATATATGTAGACCAACCTTTTGCAAACTTACGTGTGCGAGGGTCATCCATAGCTTTAGTAATTGCAGCATATGCTTGCTTATACTTACCTTGATAGTAATACGCTTCAGCTAAATCTGAATAAATAGTACCTTTTTTGTCAGAGCCAAGCTCTAATGCTTTGTTCAAACGAACAACAGCAGCACTGAATTTTTCAGATTGTAAAAGTAATGAACCAGCTTTACGGTAAAGTTCAGCGTCGTCATCAAATTTAGCAGCTTCTTCGTAGTACTTAGCAGCTTTTTCTAGATCCTTAGAGCGATGATAGTTACTAGCAATCGCGCTAACATTCTGCTTTGTACGTTTTACTTTTTCACTCTTAACGGCCTTTTCTAGCGTTACAGCTGCTCTAAAAGGGATCTCGTTTAGAGAGTAAAAGTTAGATAAGACTTTATACTCAACTTCATTTTCAAAGTAACCGTTCTTGTAAGCAACTTCCATCGTTGCTAAACCTTTTTGATAGTCTTCGGTTTGTAGGTAATATTTACCTAAGCTAACCCAAGCTTTTTTATCATCAGGCCATACACGAACAATCTCTTCGCCAATCTTAACCATGTTTGCATAATCTTTAAGTTCAAAGTATGCACCCAGTTTTAATTGGTAAGGACCTTTATTAGGTTCTTTTTGAAGTTTAATTGCCTTATCTGCTGGTTCAAAAACATCACGAAATTGCTCTAACTGATAGTTAGCTTGGGCAATACGCGTGTAAACTGTAGGATCTTCTTCACCGGTAAAATCCATCCAAGTAACATAAGCTTTTTTGGCTTCTTGATACTTTTCTGTGCCAGCGTATAAATCACCTAACAGCTTTAGAGTTTGTTCTTGATCAGCAAAGTTTAAAACATCAGGGGCAACTGCTTGCTTAGAGTACTTAATCGCTTCGTCATACTTTTCTTTTTGAGCGTACATGCTACCTAAGTAACGATTTACGGTCGCTTTATCAAAGTCATTCGAAGGTTCAATCTCTCTAAGCAAAACAATTGCTTCATCAACTTTTTCTTCGTTGTACAAGTCAAATGCTTTAATTACCTTTTTACCAGTACGCTCGCCCATGATTTTAGTTTTTGCTTTTTTACGCTCTTCAATCTTTGCGTAATCTGGCGCTGCTAAAACAGATGCACTTAAAGTAGCACCCGACACAGACATAAGAATCGCAAGAGCAGTTACTTTAGAAAAATTTCTCATTACTCGCCTCCTTAGTTGCCTTGGTTAAGTTTAAAGTCTAATTGAACTTGTAAACCTGGTTGTTTCTGTGGTTTTCCGTCAATGATCTTAGGACGGTACTTCCACTTACGCAGTGCGCGTTTAGCTTCACGGTCAAAGATACGTTTTGGATCTGCGTCAATTACTTCAACGTCAGTTACTCCACCTAACTCATCAATTGTGAATGAAAGTTGTACCCAACCTTCTTTGCCATCACGTGCTGCTTGCGTTGGATATTTTGGTTCTATACGAACGATAGGTGTCGCATCACCATCTCGTCCAAATGCACCAGGACCACTTAGTCCACCAGCTGAACTACCAACATCAATGCTACCCATGTTAAATGACATAGCACCAGGGTTTGGATTATTATTTTCCGGCTGTGGCGGCTGCGGTTTAGGCGGCTGCTTTGGCGGTGGAGGAGGAGGAGGCGGTACACGCTTCCTCTCCTGCACCTTAGATTCAGGCGGATTCGTCATTATTTCGACTATGATCTGCTCTTTTTGTTCCGTATTACGGTCAGCCCCACCAGAGATGAGGAAGGCCATGAAGTAGAACAAGCCGAAAGTAACTGCCCCACCTGCAATCAGTGAAAACAGAAAACGAATCATTACTGATCTCCAGCTATTGAAATTCTAAGGTTGTCACCCGTCGCTTTAATCTGGTCCATAACTTTAACCACTGTGCCGTGTTTAGCTTCTTTATCAGCTTGTATAATCACAACTTCAGTAGGTTGTTCTGCTAATAAACTTTCGATTTTTGCTGAAATACGTTCAACATCAATTTGTTGTTTATCAACCCAGATTTCGCCGTTACTACGAATAGCAATAAAAATGTTAGCATTTTTTTGCTTAGTAGCTTGGGCAGCTTTTGGTTTATTGACCTCGATACCAGCCTCTTTAACGAACGATGTAGTTACGATAAAGAAAATAAGCATGATAAATACGATGTCAAGCATTGGCGTCATATCAACCGCTGCTTCTTCTTCTTCACGAAAACGTTGTTTACGTGCCATATTTAATTCTCTCTCTAGTGATGAGGCATACTATCAATAAGTTTGGCTTTCACCATTTTAGCTTTTGTCTCAAGACGTGAGCTAAAAAATACTCCAGATAGTGCCGCAACCATTCCAGCCATTGTTGGGATTGTTGCCATTGAAATACCTGATGCCATTAAACGTGCGTTACCTGTGCCCTGGTTGGCCATGGTTTCAAAAACCGAGATCATACCAGTAACAGTACCAAGTAAGCCTATTAAAGGACAAACAGCTACTAATGTCTTAATCAACAACATACGCTGATCTAATTTTTCAGACGCTTCAGAAATCCATGCTTCACGGATTCTGTGTGCGTACCAAGACGTAGTGTCTTGGCGGGCATCCCACTTTGCTACAATTTCTTTCGCTGTGCGAGGAAACTCTGCAAGTAGAAACCAATAGCGCTCAATCATTAAAACCCACATCAGAAAGAGTGCTATCGCGACCACGTATAAAACCTGGCCGCCTGTGCCAACAAAATCCCTGATAGATTCCCATATCTCCATCAGGACTAGCATTAGGCTTTCTCCTTCTCCGCGTGAGTAGCAACGATACCCGCGCTTTGCTCATCAAGGATGTGTAATACCGACTTACTACGACCAGCTACAAGAGCATGAAGTAGAATTAGTGGTAATGCAGCAATTAGACCTAGCGCTGTAGTTACAAGTGCTAGAGAGATGTTACCTGCCATGATCTTCGGATCACCCGTACCGAACAATGTGATTGTTTGGAACGTTAAGATCATACCGATTACTGTACCTAGTAGACCTAGTAACGGTGCGATTGCAGCAAGAATCTTAATTATGTTGATACCAGCTTCGATGCGCGGCGTTTCACGTAGAATCGCTTCATCAAGTTTAAGCTCAAGGTTTTCAACATCTTGGTTCTTGTTGTCATGGTACACTTTAAGAATACGACCCAGTGGGTTATTTGTATTCGGTGTAGCAACATTTTTAAGCTGGCTCTTAATCTTACTAGTAGTAAGTGTAAGGTCAACAAAGCGAATTAGAGTAATTAGCATACCTAAAGCTAGTAAAGCTGTAATGATATAACCAACTACGCCACCTTGATGGAAGTATTCCATAAGTGTCGCTTTTTGAGTGTTGATACGTAAGATAGCACCACGAGTCGGATCGATATAAACACCAGCGTAGTTATCTGGTGATGTATTTTCAAGATCAGTGATACCGTCTAAAATATAGCTATCAGGCTGTTTACCTAGAGGCTGAATAGACTTAGTTTCTGGTGAATAAATTAAGTAACCATCGTCTGTAACTAAGTTAAAGTTACCGATACGCGTTACTTTCTTCATTGACGGGTTACCGTCAAGACCAGCAACTTCAGTTTCAAAAGTTGAAACTTTAGCTGATTCAGTCATTTCTGTTTGAAGTGAAATCCAAAGTTCTTCAAGTTCACGAACAGTTGGAAGTTCTTTAGCAGCAGCTAATGAACGTAAGATTTCTGCACGGCCAGGTTTCTCAGCACTAACTAGTGATGCTTCGATAGAACCGATAGCGTCTTGAGCTGCACGACGTACAACACCAAACATCTCACCCAAAGTACCTTGAGCACTTTGAAGAGCTGCTTCTTTTTCAGCTAACGTGTTTTCATTTTGTGCATATTGCTTAGTTAAGCTTTCACCACGAGACTTCTCAGAAGCAAGTTGGCTTTTAGCTTTGTTAAGTAATGCTTGCTTGTCAGCACGTTCTGATAAGAACTCTTGCTCACGTTGCTTATTGATTTTACCTTCAGAGATACGCTCTTGCTTTACTTGCTCAAGAATTTTATCTAGAGCTCCAGTATTTGCATGTGCATTAAGCGCGGTACCTGCAGAAACAGTTAGTACTGCTGCAACAGCAAAACCTTTAAATAGTTTCTTCATTATTGATTACTCCGCGCCAAAGATAGGTAGTTTAACAAGTTCTAATGTCGCTTGCTTACGCGCCATACGAATAACTTCTTTAACAGGTTTTAGGTATTCTTCGCCTAATTCTTTCCACTGTTTAGTGTTGTTATCCCACACCCAAGCATGTTTCAAGTCAAAAGACTGAGCAACGTAAGTGATACGACCTAACTGACCGATATCAACGTTAATGCTTTTACCATCAACTTCTAGAGTACCTTGTGAAGCAGATACAAGAGAGCTGTATGCTGTTTCAATAGTGTAAGCTTCAAGTACTTGACGGAATTTTTCAGACGTCGTTACAGACGCAGAAACCATGATCTCACGTAGTCTTTCAACACGTCCTAAACGCGTTTCAAGATTAAATGGAACGTCCGCTTTGATGAATTGCTCAAGCGTATCGATCATGCGATACATCAAAGGCACAACGTTTTGTTTAGTGTTATCAATAGTCGCGATTTGACGATCAAACGATTCAATTGAAGCGTTTTGGCTATCAACCAAGCGCGACACGTGATCGTTATACACTTTCATAAGTTCAGTCTCATCAACAACGCTACGGTACTCAGCGATTAGCTCCTGAGTTTGACCATATACATTGTCAATTTTAGTTTGAGACTTAACCGCAGCCTTTTGAATTTGTTGACCTGCTTTTTGCACGTCATTCAAAGGATCTGCAATCACATTGCTGCTTGCAAATGCAAATGCGCCAACCAACGCAGTTGCTACAAGACTCTTTCTGATTTTAACAGACATAGTTCCCAACCAATTAAGTAATGTTACTTTTATAATTTAATTATCCTCCGAGGAGAACAACCCTGATATCTTTTAATAGATATCAACCTTCCAATAATGCTAAATGCAATTAGCGCTGTCAACTTGATGTTTACTAATCTCAGTAAATAAATAGCTAAGTTAATGCTTAAACGAAAGTACCAGCCCACAACAGTTAACATTATTGCAACGAAGCTTTTTCTTAATATTTCTATTAAAGCCTTTTAAGGGGTGTATTTATTCGCATTGCACTGACATAAAACAACATTATTGCAACATTTAGCTAAAGCTGAATTCGCACTGAAAAAAAACTAAAAAAAATATAAATTGATATAACAAAAGTTATTTTTTACACGATTTTATCGTGTTTTATCACCTCAGTTACACTTCATCTGAAAAAACAAACCATTTGTCGCACAAAAAAACAACACTGGATAATATTTAATATCGGATACTCACGCTTTATATACGTTACTTTTAAAACTATTTTAAAACATGTTTTTCCATAAATAGTAATAATAAACTCAACAATGCATTTCTTTTAGCAGCATAAAAGCTTTTGATAATTAAACAGGTTGTATTTACCGCTTTAAAGTATTCTTTAATACTATTTTAACGTTAAGGTTAATTCAGTAATTAAGTTAATCATGAAGAGTTACCCTACTTTATTAGTAATACACTATAAATGAAGCTTTACGTTCACATAATAAAGTAATAGAAGCACCTAGAAGCCCTTATCAATGAGTAGCCTTCGTCACACAGAGTAAGCTTGAAACAGAATTTGCATGGATTGATATTGAGCATCGATTTTATTTAAGCTGGTATCAGGCCCATTGAATAAATTCTTATGAATGGTTTTTAAAAGTATTAGAGGATTGTTTTGTCCGTTAGATTATTAGTTGTTTAGCTTTGCAAAGATAGAATGTTTGAGTAGTTTTTTAAGTTTAAAAAAAGGAGAATTTGAGGTATGAAATAAATAGATTTAAGGAAGGGGAATTATGGTGAAACAGAAACCTGCTTCACCAAGATGAACTAGAGTTCACATAATAAATTATGCTGCTTCTACGTTCTCAGCTTCAGGGCCTTTTTGACCTTGTTTGATGCTGAATGTCACTGCTTGACCTTCGCTAAGAGTGCGAAAACCAGAACCAGTGATTGCGCTGAAATGTACAAACACGTCAGGACCATTTTCTTGTTCAATGAAACCAAAGCCTTTAGCTTCGTTGAAAAACTTTACTTTACCAGTAACCGACATACTAAATTTTCCTGTAAGTCAATAATTAAAATTCAGCCATATTATTATGGCAATATCCTCCCTGAGTCAATGCTCAAAAATATGGAGGTACAGTACAGGAACAAGTAATAACCTAACCGGTAACCTTAAACGCAGCACAATATCCGTAAATTCAATACATAAAAACTCAAAGCAAGGTAAGATTAACACATTATATTTTTTTTCGCTCTATTAATTAGGAATTATTTCTTAAAAATATAAATTTGTTTTAAATCGCCTTTAACTGACTAATTTACAAGCAAAAACTATAAGTATTATTGTAATATTTATTGCTGTAAGCGAGATCAAAAGCCACCTACAACCACCCTGTCGTCGAATTACGCCTCAATAATATCAAAAGCACAAACATCGAGTAGGGTGAGGCTTTTGCCTCATCCCTCTCACAGAACCGTACGTACGGGCCTCGTATACGGCTCCTGTATTCTTCTATCCCTTCGGCTTATTTTCTAAACGCCGATTGAGCAAGCCATCCTGTACTTACTTTTTCCATTGAATATAAACCTTGCTCCTCAAACCATTGGTTTGGCATCGCTACATTCGATAATGGACTTAGAGAGTTTCGCCATGAGTTCATTTTGATGAACTTAAATGGCGGCTTTTTCCCTAATTGTTTTAGTCGCTTATGCAACCTCGCTGGGTTTTTCCACAACCTTAACTGAATTGCCCTTAATCGTCGTCTCACCCACCTTGCCAACAAATTTAGCACTCGTTTACAATTGGCTATACTGAAATAATTTACAAAGCCGCGCACCACTGGATTGAGTCTTTTTATTACTTCAATTAAGTTCATGCCACTATTTCGCTTTGTTAATCGTTT
>NZ_AUTL01000256.1:0-11822 GCF_000498015.1 Pseudoalteromonas sp. TAE79 | reverse complement strand
CGTGTATTATTCGACGAACCACAAAAAGCAGTTACGCCAGGTCAATCTGCTGTATTTTATGCAGAAGATGTGTGTTTAGGTGGTGGTATTATTGACTCGGTGATTAAGTAATGAATGAATACCAAGTCATGGCGCTTGCCGCCATGTGCCAGGTTGCTAAACAAGTTCAAAAAATTGCTCAATACGGCAGCAACAACGAACACGATTTAGAAATCTTACTTTCAAGTATTATTCAAACATCTCCTGAATCCCCAGAGGACGTTTATCAAGGTACAGATAACCTGCGTGATGGCTATAAAACATTAATGGCGCAGCTTACTGCAGGCGCTCAAAAAGATGTTGAAATAGTAAAGTACGTAGGTGGTTTAATGCAGCTTGAGCGTGCACTCAATGCAAACGACAAGAGCTTAAACGAATTAGGCAAACGAATTGATGATATTCATCGTCGTTTAGATCATTTTGCTATTACCGACGAGAGCGTTGTTGCCGGTTTAGCAGATATATACTCGTCGGTGCTGAGCCCCCTTGGGCACCGAATACAGGTTTATGGTAAACCCGAGTTATTAAAACAGCAGCTCACTCAAAATAAAATCCGTGCCCTATTACTAGCCGGTGTTAGAAGTGCAGTATTATGGCGACAAATGGGCGGTAAACGCCGTCACTTTTTCTTTTCAAAAAGAAAAATACTCGCCATTGCTAAAACAAAAATTTAACTATCGTTCAAACTAAAATTTAGGAGTTATTATGGAGCTTTCAGCGTTAACGGCTATCTCTCCGGTGGATGGTCGCTACGGCAGCAAAACCACTGAACTACGCAGTATTTTCAGCGAATTTGGCTTAATTAAATACCGCGTAATTGTTGAAGTGCGTTGGTTGCAAGCGTTAGCTGCAGCAAGCGATATAAAAGAAGTACCTGCATTTAGCGAACAAGCAAATGCACTACTTAACGCTATTGTAGATAACTTCAGTGAAGCTGATGCACAGCGCGTTAAAGATATTGAACGCACTACAAACCACGATGTTAAAGCGGTTGAATACTTATTAAAAGAAAAAGTAGCCGATAACAGTGAGCTTCATGCAATCAATGAATTTATTCACTTTGCTTGTACTTCAGAAGATATTAACAATCTATCTCATGGTTTAATGCTTAGCGAAGCACGTAACAAGGTTTTACTCCCTTATTGCGATGAACTTTTAAGCGCAATTAAAGAAAAAGCGATTGAGTACAAAGCAATCCCAATGATGACTCGTACGCACGGGCAACCAGCTACACCATCAACGATGGGTAAAGAGTTTGCTAACGTATACATGCGTTTAAAGCGTCAACGCGACCAAATTGCACAAGTAGAAATGCTTGGTAAAGTTAACGGTGCTGTTGGTAACTACAACGCTCACCTTAGCGCATACCCAGATTACGACTGGCATACTCACGCAGATAAATTTGTATCAAGCTTAGGTTTAACACTTAACGCATTTACTACACAAATTGAACCGCATGACTATATTGCAGAGTTGTTTGACGCAATTGCACGCTTTAACACTATTTTGCTCGATTTTGACCGTGACATGTGGGGTTACATCGCACTTAATCACTTTAAGCAAAAAACAATTGCGGGCGAAATTGGCTCATCTACAATGCCGCATAAAGTTAACCCAATTGATTTTGAAAACTCAGAAGGTAACTTAGGTTTAGCAAACGCTATTTTTGCTCACCTTGCACAAAAATTACCAATTTCTCGCTGGCAGCGTGACCTTACCGATTCAACGGTATTACGTAACTTAGGTGTAGGTATGGGCTATGCGATCATTGCATACCAATCAACACTTAAAGGTGTGAGCAAGCTTGAAGTAAACGAGCAACGTTTAGCTGACGAGCTTGATCAAAACTGGGAATTGCTAGCCGAGCCGATTCAAACAGTTATGCGTAAATATGGTATTGAAAAGCCATACGAAAAACTTAAAGATTTAACACGCGGTAAACGTGTTAATCAAGAAATAATGGCTGACTTTATCGATGGTCTTGACCTTCCAGAGCACACTAAAGTAGAAATGAAAAAACTAACACCTGCTAATTACATTGGTCGTGCTGTTGAGTTTATTGATGACTTAGTTTAAAAACTAAATTACTCTTTTAAAAAGCGAAAGGCTCATCCTTTCGCTTTTTTTGTTTTAACCCCATTGCACAAACTAGTAGGCATAATGTATGTATCAATTAAAAATAAATAATTTGTCTGAGCAAGAGTTTTTAAGCCATTTTTGGCAAAAAAAGCCGCTTTTAATCAAACAAGGTTTTGCAGATTTTCAAGACCCACTTGATGCTAATGAACTTGCCGGCCTCGCAATGGAAGAAAGCATAGAGTCACGTATTATTACCAATCATAAAAATGATTGGCAAACCTACCAAGGTCCATTTGAAGACTTTGAGCAGTTAACAGACGATCATTCTACACTGCTCGTGCAAGCAGTTGATCACTGGCATAGCGAAGCTGCGCAACTACTAGAGCCATTTAGATTTATTCCAAACTGGCGCATAGATGATTTAATGATTAGCTACTCAACGCCTAATGGTGGTGTTGGCCCACACTTAGACCAATATGACGTATTTATTATTCAAGGCGAAGGCAAACGTCATTGGCGCGTAGGGCTGCCCGATCCAACACTTAAGCAGTTTGCTCAAAACAAAAAATTACTGCAAGTAGAAGCATTTGAAGCCGTAATTGATTGCATATTAGAGCCTGGCGATATTTTATATATTCCACCAGGGTGCCCTCACGAAGGTTACGCCGTAGAAAACGCGCTCAATTATTCAGTTGGTTTTAGGGCGCCAAACCAACAAGATTTATTGTCGAGCTTTGCCGATCATATTATTGATACCGAAAGCGGCCAAAAACGTTATACCGATCACAACATCACGCTCAGAAAATCAAAAGGTGAACTTACAAACCTTGAAGTTGATAAAGTTAAAACACTGATGGCAGCACTTTTAGAAAATGACGATTTATTTAAACAATGGTTAGGCTCAACACTTAGTCAGCCCAAACATGAAATGGATTTAGCACCAGTAGAACCTCCATTTACACCTGAGCAAATAAGCGATGATTTAAGTAATGAAGAAGCAGTGTTTGAGCGTTTAGGTGGCACGCGTGCTATTTATCAGCAACTCGATACCGAAGTGTTATTAAGTGTAAACGGTGAAAATTACGCCATGCCGCTAACCGACTTAGCTGCGGTAAAACTACTTACCGATAATACTGAATTTGAAAGTTCAGCATTAAATTTAACAAACCCAAGTTTAGTTTTTACTCAAACTTTTACTACACTTGTTAATGAGGGGCTTTGGTTTAATATAGACCACGAGTAATAATACCAATTATATTAATAATGGTGAGCATTTTGCAGCGTAAAATATTATGTATACAGGTTAGTTAAAAATTTTAATTTTCACCTGATATTGGCTTAAATAATTTTGCTGTGATTGCTTACTCATTTTAATTGGCTATCAATAGGGGTTTGCTATGGGCTATCTGGTTGATAAGGTTGAATGGGATATAAAAAAAGATATGCTACAAAAAATTCGAGAGCGAGTTTTTGTTTACGAGTTACATATCCCCAAACACATAGAGTTTGATAGCCTAGATAAAATTGCATTACATGTACTTGTTACAGACGATGCAAACTGCCCTATTGCAACAGGTCGGCTGTGTACAGATGGCTTAATTGGCAGAATAGCTGTATTACCCGAGCACCGTAATCGCAAAGTATATACATCTCTTCTCAACTTTATTGTCGAATTAGCCTCAAACCAAGGTATTGAAGAAGTAAGCATTAATTGTATTTTAAATGAAGTAGAGCGTTTTAAGCGCAATGGCTTTATTCAGCAAGGAAATGTATTTATGGAGGCGGGAATTCCTAGGCAACGTATGCAATGCCCTGTTTCGGCGTTTAATACAACCCCCTTCACACTTGTGCATTAGATAAAGAAAAGGGCGATAAATAAGCTATCACCCTCCACTTTTTACTTAACCCAAACCGTCGTTACTTTGCCTCATTTGCCCATAGCGGCTCATTATCATACATTTCGTACAAGCCATGTGCTCTATTGATAAGTAAGTTAGCAAAGTCTACCTGTGTTTTATCACGCGCGCCTGTACTCATAATCTGATCCGCTTTTAATTGCCACTGCAAAGAAAAGTAACGCATTGCATCACGAGCATCTGTAGCTGCACTTACTTCAGCATGATCTGTAGGTAACCGCCCTGTTACTACCCAATATGTTTTACCGTTCTGTGCTTTAAATTTCCACATTGCACAAAGTGGTGCTAAAAATCGACTGTCTTTATCAACTACTGATTTTGGCATAATGCCCTTTTCGGCTAAATGCTTTTGCGCTGTTTGAAAACATTCGCGTTGCCACTGCATTCTTTGCTCATCAGTTATAACTTGTTCTTTTGCTGTTAACGGCTTTTTTTCTTGTTGCTGCATTTTTATTAACCTTTTACTTCTTTTTTAACACTCTAAGGGCTTAGTAAATAAGGTGCAAGTATAAAACGGTCATTTGCACCTTAAAGCGCTCTGTTTGCTGTGTTTTTAGCCAAACTATTATTTTATATTGTGATCAAACGAACCCACATCACCCGGAAATACTACTGGTGATTCAACACCGTCTTTACTAACAGAGGCTACACCAAAGTAATAATTATCAATCACTACGTTTTTAAGTGTGTACTGTGAAACCCTACCAACATATTTACTAAACTGCCATTGCGGCTCGCTCGTGTAACGCCAATAAATTTTATAGCCAGCAATATTTTCATCACTGCTTTGTTGCCATGAAAACGACGTATCAGCTGTAACAGCTCCCTTTATTTTAACTTCTTTTGGTGGTGCGGGCGCCCACGCCATAGATGCCATAGTAACCGCATTAAGTGAAGTTAACTTAGCCGTATAATCAAAATCAACGCCTTCAATAGTATCGCCATACTCAACGCCATTTTCAGTGCGTAAATCTTGATGCTGACGATCGTAGTGCTCGTTAGTTTCCATAATACGCACTGCTGCAAAACCTGCATCATTAAATGGACGATGATGCCCACCACGGCCAAATCTATCTAATCGATATACAAGCATTGTATCTAAGTTAGGAATGTATCTGTCAGCAATAGTATCTATGTAGCGAGCTAAATTTCGACTCGCCGAATCAACTTCACCACCCGTAAAGCGGCGAGTATTAGCTTGCTCTTTTGTTTCTACAACACGGGTACCTTCTGAAAATATACGCGCAGTTGTATTATCAGTTACCCCATTTATACCGGTAATATTGCCAATCATATCGTTGTTTAAAACGCCATGAACTTGCCAGTCATGCTTTTGTGCA
Source organism: Pseudoalteromonas sp. TAE79 (assembly GCF_000498015.1). Classification (NCBI taxonomy): domain Bacteria; kingdom Pseudomonadati; phylum Pseudomonadota; class Gammaproteobacteria; order Alteromonadales; family Pseudoalteromonadaceae; genus Pseudoalteromonas; species Pseudoalteromonas sp. TAE79. Next base: position 6,448 of record NZ_AUTL01000256.1, on the reverse strand, counting down.
TAAGCCGTTAATATTTTTCCGCCAAACAAACCCTGCTCTTCGCCCGAAAGCGCCGCGTAAACTACCGAACCATTAAATTTGTATTTACTTAAAACACGGGCAGCTTCAATTACTCCCGCCACACCTGATGCGTTATCATTTGCCCCAGGTGAATCACTCGTAAAGTCCATAACATCACTCACACGAGAATCTATATCACCCGACATAATCACCATGCGATTAGGCTCGCTTGACCCTCGTTGAATAGCCACAATGTTAACCACTTCAACAGGATTAAGAATGCGCTTTTCGCCCGATATAGTGTCCTTTACTTCAATAATTTCCAAACAACCGCCACACTGCGCGGATATTTTTTCAAATTCATTTTTTATCCAGCGCCTAGCCGCACCAATGCCTCGAGTATCCGATTTAGTTTCTGAAAGCGTATGGCGAGTACCAAAATCCACCAGCGTTTGAATGTCACTACCAATACGTTCGGGTGATACTTGAGCTGCTATATCATGTAATTTTTGCTGTTCTGTGTATTGAAGTTGTGTTTTCCCATGTGCTGATAATGCAAGTGTGCAGGCGCCTGCAATTGCAGTAAATTTAAGTAACGTTGTTGTGATTTTCAAAGGTGTTTTAAGCATCTATTAGCTCCTAATTATTATAGTGTAACCATTACTTAGCTAAGGTTTTATGGCAATACATTTGAGGTAGATGTAGAAAGGATCACGCTAAAGCGCATTGACAAGAGGTTATTAGGATAGTAAAAAGCCCACTACCTTTTATAGGTACTGGGCCAAAATTTATTATGCATATTTTTAATGAGTAGTTTTAATATCAAATTCTTTCAAAAAGGCCTCATGTCCTCCTAAGCTTGCAAGCACACCAGCAGAAAACATAAATATTAATACAAATGCTAAACAGCTCAAAAACTCCGAACTATTTTCAGGATTAATATAGTAGTTAAGTAAAAAACCACTCAATACACCTATAAAAGCTATTTTGCTAAATAAAAAGTAACTCGGGATCTCAAATGCCCAAACAGAGGTATTGTTTACAAACTGCCTATATCCATACGTCATAAAAGCCAACATACCAACAATACTAATTGCAAAAGTAGACACTGTGGTTAACACGCTGATATTTTTATAAATAAGCACATACCCTAATCGTAAAGAATAGATAAATACCGCAAACCACGCTAAAACAGCAGGCCCTAGAATCAATCCCATTTCCAATCCTTGAATAACGTCTAAGTGGTTAATTGCTAATACAATATTATATTTAGAGGTTAAATTACAAACCTTGTTACACAATAATCTATAAAAAAATGCGATTTTCGTGGCACACTGTAATTGTGTATACATTAATAGTTTAAGTTATGCGTCAGCTAAAAGAAGATACAATTAAAAGTAACCTTATTGAGTCACAGCAAAGTGCATACGGCCCAGTATGCGTGTATCAAAACAAAGAATACCGTTGGTTAACGCTTGCACAAAAAACCAATGAAGATATAACAATTCAAGGCGTTATGAACCTTATACACCCTGAGCAAGTAATAGTGCCTGTAAACCAATGTATGATGTTATTTTTACTTAAACCGGTAGATACACTAAATATATTAAATTTAGGTTTAGGCACGGCAGGGTTTGAGCGAATTATGTATCACTTACAAAGTAATACGCCTTACATAAACACCATCAATACATTTAACACGGTAGAAATAAACCCAAGCATTGCCTTAATTGCAGCCCAGCACTTTAAGTTACCTATTAAGCACAGCAGCTATTTACAATGCGCCGAGCAATATATTACCCAATGCACTGATCACTTTAACGTAATCACTATCGATATTTTTAGTGGTGAATATCATCAGCCTTTTTTAACCAGCGATAGCTTTTGGCAAAATATAAATCGCTGCAGTGAGCAAAATACGCAAGTAATCATTAATTTAAACCCACAAACTGGCCAAGAGCTGCAAATGCTTTTAGTACTTTTAAGACAACACTTTAAGTGCTTAGCGATAATAGAGTTTAACGAATACAAAAATATAGTGATCATACTAAGCCAGCAAACATTAATGCATATAAACGTTGATGAAATACAAAACTCACCGGTGTTTATAAACTTTGCACCAAACCTTTATAAAAGTATTAACAGCATTTACCACATTGAATGAAACGCTTTACCGTCCAGGTTCATGTTTTTCATAGCACGGTAAGCTTGTTTCGAGCTGCTCCCAGTTAGCTTTAGACGTAACAAAATTATGCGATAATACCTGCTCAGTAATATAGGTATCGAATATTCCTAAACGAATTCGTATTCTGCTTTTGTCATCACTGTTGCTACTGTAAACAGGCGAGCCACAACATCTACAAAAATAACGTGTGCGCCCTGCTTTAAAACTATATTCACTGAGTAGTTCTTGCCCTTTTGTTATTGTAAAGTCACTTGTATTTACAAAGCCATTGGTTGCAAATGCAGTCCCGCTGTTTTTTCTGCACAGTGAACAATGACAATGGATAATAGTAGGGCGTGTTGTTCTTTGGTGGTTGAATTTGCAGCAGTGTGTTTGGTATTTAGGCAAGGCAGAGCCTATGATATGTGGTTGTTCCCCATACATAGGCGATAACGTAGCATAAAGACCAAACATGCGCTGCCCTTTGGGTTCTTGCTAGGGACGATTGACTCTTTGTTGCTCGGTTTTTACTTAGCCCACTAGGTTACAAACCTTGCGCCGCGATTAAATCGCCCCTAGATTGAACAAATTTCAATCCATAAAGATCAACACGCCCTAGTTATACTGCCCGACACTTCAACGTTTACCTCACCACACAAACACGAACCCGTATACATATAACATCCTAACTATTAAATTATTTTTATACTCAGTTAAAATTTGCTGAGTTGATTTAATGGATAAGTTTACTGGTTAATTTTCTGAATGGAATAATAATTTTTATATCTTCGCAGTTCCCACGCCATTACGTATTGCTTTAATGATTGACATAAAAACATTAAATTGGTTACATAACCTTTACTTTAAAGTTATAGCCAAAACAATAATTGGTTAACCAAAAAACCTAAACTTACTGAGAGCCAATTATGCATTGTAAACACATGTCACTTTTATGTTTGTTAAGCGCGTTAGCGTCGTGTTCAACCATTTCTAAAAACACGTCAAGCGATTGGCTACTTATTGATGACTTTGAAAATTCACTTAGCAAGTGGCAAAGTGTCGATACGCAAAATGAAACTAAGCCACAGGTTAAAAACCCACAAATAACAGTTATACAATCAGAACAAGCAAACTCATCAACAAATCATTATTTACTAAAAAAGCCTGCGGCTGAGAGCATTGTAGGAAATCGTAAAGCGCTTTCTTATACAAAACTTCCACAAGCGGTTGAAGTTGGTCAAACCTACACATTTTATATGCGTATAAACGTGGCTGCTTTTCCTAATAACCATGCTTTTGGATTAAGCAACCTTACGCCAGAGCTAATTAATAAACATGCGTACGATGCGTTTGAGCCTACACTTCGCGTAACTGATAAAACAGAATCAAACGGGCTTGTAAACGATGGCGCATTAATGGTTAAAACCGACAGCGGGTATAGCAACATTCAAAACTACACTACCAAACAGTCAGCTAAACCTCTGCAAACAAATACCTGGTACGACGTATGGTATGTTGTTAATAACGCAGCAGTCTCAGAGCAAGGTCAGCAATATGATGTTTACGTAAAAGGCGGTGAATTTAGCAAGCAAACACTGGTGTATAAAAATGCACAATTTAGAATGAAGCGCGAACAACCTCTTATATATTTTTTAGCAAACTGTAATACAGGCCCAATTAAAAAGCCTTACGGAAATGATGGCCTCAGATATGACGATTTATACATGAGCAAAGGTACAAACCTAAATAACCCAATGCTATAAAAGTAAGTGAAGTGTTTTTAGGTGTTCTTTTATACATAAGTTTATATTAATAACGCTCTAGCATATTCACAATTAATACCTTACAAACCTGCATTTAAAAATACTTAAATGGTATAATAGCGACCATTATTTGCCATTTAAGTTTTTAAAATGTATCGATTATTTGAAAAAATGACAAAAGCATTTCCTGAGGATCAACCTACTCAGCCGCCTTCGACTTTATTTGCTTTTTGTCGTCACTACACCAAAGGAATGGAACTGTCGTTGCTGCTTATGTCAATCAGTGCCGCCATGCTCGCTATTTTAGAGGTTTCTTTATTTAGCTATATGGGGCAGCTTGTTGATTGGTTAACAGCCTACACGCCCGAAACCTTGTTTGTAGAGCAAAAGTCAGAGCTTATTAAAATGGCTGTCATGCTGCTATTAGTATTGCCCGTAGTCGTATTTTTTCATTCTGCTATTTTGCACCAAGCATTGCTTGGCAATTACCCTATGTCGATTCGCTGGTTAGCGCATCGTTATTTACTGCGCCAAAGTGTTAGCTTTTATCAAAATGAATTTGCAGGAAGAATAGCCACCAAAGTACTGCAAACTTCTTTAGCCGTTCGCGAAACAGTGACCAAACTACTCGATGTATTAATGTATATCGTGGTTTATTTTGGCTCAATGGTATTTTTAGTTGCCGAAGCCGATTGGCGCTTAATGATCCCTTTATTAGTTTGGTTGGTTTTATACATTTGCGTGCAACTTTACTTTGTACCGCGCCTTAAAAAAATTGCCAGCTCACAAGCCGATGCGCGCTCAGAAATGACCGGCCGTATTGTTGATAGTTACACTAACATTTCAACTATTAAATTGTTTTCGTATACCCAGCGTGAAGAGCAATACGCAAAACAAAGCATGGATGTATTTTTACAGCCTGTGTACAAGCAAATGCGCTTAGTAACCAGCTTAAACTTTGTTATTCAAAGCTTAAATTACCTATTAGTATTTTCGGTTGCCGCTGTATCACTTTATTTATGGTCACTTAGTGCAATTAGCGCCGGCGCCATTGCAGTTGCTGTTAGCTTAGCGCTCAGATTAAACGGTATGGCGCAGTGGATCATGTGGGAAATAAGCAGCTTGTTCGAAAACATTGGCACCGTAGCCGATGGTATGAAAACACTTTCTAACCCTATTGAAGTTGCCGATAAACCAAATGCTGATACGCTTAACGTAAGCCAAGGTGCTATTGAGTTTAACAACGTACACTTTAACTACGGCAAAGCTGAAAACGAGACTAATCGCAGCCCTGTAATGAACGGTTTAAACTTAAATATTAAACCTGGTGAAAAAATTGGTTTAGTCGGTCGCTCTGGTGCGGGTAAATCAACACTTGTTAACTTATTACTGCGTTTTTACGATACCGACTCTGGAACAATAAAAATTGATGGGCAAAACATCACAGACGTAAGCCAAGAAAGCCTACGCCGATATATAGCTATGGTAACGCAAGATACCTCCTTGCTTCATCGTTCAGTAAAAGACAATATTTTGTACGGTCGCCCCGATGCAACCCACGATGAGATGATCAACGCGACCAAACAAGCTAAGGCGCTTGAGTTTATAAACGACTTGGTCGACAGCAAAGGTAATAAAGGCTTTAATGCACAAGTGGGCGAACGCGGTGTTACGCTTTCGGGCGGTCAACGTCAACGTATTGCTATTGCACGTGTACTACTTAAAAATGCACCCATACTTATACTCGACGAAGCCACCAGCGCACTCGACTCAGAAGTAGAAGCCGCAATTCAGGCAAGTCTTGATGACTTAATGACTGGTAAAACAGTTATTGCCATAGCGCACAGGCTCTCAACCATTGCACAAATGGATAGATTAATTGTACTTGATGACGGCGGCGTAGTTGAGCAAGGCACTCATGAAGAATTAATCGCTAAGGGTGGAATATACGCAGCACTATGGACACACCAAACAGGCGGGTTTATAGGCGTCGATTAACCATTAATATTACCTTACGGTAGAGGTAGTTTTATTCTGCTTCTACTTTAAACATCGAGTAGGGTGAGGCTTTTGCCTCATCCCTCTCACAGAACCGTACGTACGGGCCTCGTATACGGCTCCTGTATTCTTCTATCCCTTCGGCTTATTTTCTAAACGCCGATTGAGCAAGCCATCCTGTACTTACTTTTTCCATTGAATATAAACCTTGCTCCTCAAACCATTGGTTTGGCATCGCTACATTCGATAATGGACTTAGAGAGTTTCGCCATGAGTTCATTTTGATGAACTTAAATGGCGGCTTTTTCCCTAATTGTTTTAGTCGCTTATGCAACCTCGCTGGGTTTTTCCACAACCTTAACTGAATTGCCCTTAATCGTCGTCTCACCCACCTTGCCAACAAATTTAGCACTCGTTTACAATTGGCTATACTGAAATAATTTACAAAGCCGCGCACCACTGGATTGAGTCTTTTTATTACTTCAATTAAGTTCATGCCACTATTTCGCTTTGTTAATCGTTT
>NZ_AUTL01000255.1:0-21660 GCF_000498015.1 Pseudoalteromonas sp. TAE79 | reverse complement strand
ATAACGAGCCTGTAGATTAACTCGTTTTTAAATTTGTTTTTATTGATAAACAAACCATAGCTGAGTTCCTATTTTGGTTCAATTGATTACTGTATTTTCACGCAGAATATAGAAGTGTTTGATATTGTTTTAATTGGCGTTTTGGAAGGGATTACGGGTGTTTGAGTGGCTTTTATTTAGAGTAAGAGGGCTTACCCTTCTTAATGCATCGTGTTTTGCAGCTTTTCTATATTATGAACAAGGCAATACAGTTGCCATTGCGCATTCACTTTCGTTTGACCCCGTAAGGTCAATTTATTCATGCCTTTATTCACTGTAATGTTCCCGAACACTGGCTCAATACAGCCAAGTCGTTTGCTATATTGTCGTCGACCTATGGGGCTGTCTATTTTTACTTTCATTTTGTCTACATAGCTCAGCTTTTTGCGCGATTCATTATTTATAAACTGCACTTGTCGTCCTCTTTCTATCGGTGGTTTTCGCATACATTGCTGTTGTAGTGGACATACTTTGCAATCTTTTAAGTAACCGCAGAATCGTGTGTATTGTTGGTTATGGCTGTTTACATTAACTCCGCTTCGCCACATATCATTACCTGCTGGGCAGCGGCATGTTTGGGTTGCTTCATCATAATGAAAATCGTCTGAGGTAAATAACCGAGCCTTGCCTTTACTGCGTTTTAGTCGGCGCTTTTCTTGCTCAGTTTCGTATGTTTCGCTGGCTTTAAACAGCGGATTTCGTTTTCTAAATTGGTTATCCGCAATGTAGGTATCGAACCCACTTTGCGCCATAAACTCAAGATTTACTTCGCTGTTAAACCCACTGTCTGCGGTGAATTTGATGGTGTGTTTATCTGCCATTTTTTCTGTATTGAGTTTAGCGAGTTGCTGTTTTAATTGTGCAACGGCTGGCTGTAAAGTTTGTTGTTCGCCCACTGAGCCCCACGCTTGTGCTTGCAGGATGATTTGATGTTTATCATCGTTTATCGCGATGCCGTTGTAGCCTTGAATTGTCCCTTTTGAGGTCGTCATCTTCGCACTATCTGGGTCAGTGATATTACTTTTAACAGGCTTGCCTTTACTGCCTGTTTTCTCTTCGTGAGTGGCTAAAAAATCGGTGATTTTATCTGCACTTCTATCCAGCTTTTCTTTTTGTTTTAAGTCCTGTGTTATCAACTCTTCGCCCAGTCCATCTTGTGATTGGTGGCGTTCAATAATACGTTTGCTTGCGCGTTCTAGTTTTGCTTTTTTGCGGCTTAACTCATCGAATGTGCCGCTCCACTCTTTACTCGCATTGGACTTTAATTTACACCCATCAATAGCAAACATGTTGCGGCCTATCAAGTCTTCCTCATCACATATCATCAGCACTTGCGTGAAAAGTGGCTCAATCTGTTCATGCATTTTAGCCACAAAACCCGCTATAGATGTGTAATGTGGCTGGATATCACCCGACACACTCATAAATAAAATATTATGCTCGCAAGCCTTTGCAATCCGACGGCTACTGATAAAACCATGTGCATAGCCCAGTAAAATAATCTTTAGCATTACCGAAGGCGGATACGCAGCAGCGCCCGTTTTGTCGTTGTTATACCACGCGTCAAATCCCGATAAATCGAGTTTATTTTCGACGATATAACAAAGGGCATATTCAAATGTGCCAGGCAAAATTTGCTCAGCGAAATTGATAGGAATGAATTTATTTTGACAGGATAAGTCAGGCTTGTAGTTAGCCATAACAGTTTACCGTGGGTGAATAATATCTATTAGATCACAGCGAACAGATGGATTCAAGGTTAAAAAGCAACCAACCAAGAATAGTTGGATACGTTCCTAAAAAGAGTAATTCTACAGCCTCAACGCCCGCCTAACACGCAATGTGTTGGCGTGGCTTTTTGCGTTGTTTGCCAAAACCATGACAACTTTACATTGTCGGAGTTAAGGCGCTTGTTAGGTGTTTTTATCACTTTTGTCTGGAATATCATTACATAAAGCACACTCTACACCTTTACGTGATTGATATAATCTTGAAAGTATAAACACTGTTGTTGTAATTAAAGACCAAGTACAAGCAAAAATTAATGCTTCTTGAACTGAATGCTGTTTAAGCAACTCAACTATAAAAAGTAAGGCTGCTACTCCAAGAAATACTTTTAATGCTCTAACGAACCAAAACTTAAATCCCATTTGAACTCCAAACCTGAGAAACACCTAACAACTTTGTATCCGACATTTGTCGCTTTACAAACCGACAAATGTCCAAATATTACGAAGCATCTAATTTAACCAGCTAATAAGCACTTGTAAACAACTAGTTAGCCGGTATTTAAGCTTCCTTAATGTAGAAATGCTCCAAGATGGTAGAGATCAGTAATATTGGACAAAAAAGTAATGAACTATAAAAAATAGGTGTAAGCGATATTATTAAAAAGATAACTTAAATTTTTTTAAGCTTTTGCCTTTAACCTAAAACAAAAAAGCCGCTGTTCATTACAAACAGCGGCTTTCAAATTAAGACTTACAAGCTTAAAGCTTGCTTAACTTAAACTTGATTTTATTGTTTACCAATTACTTCTAGTCCACCCATGTATGGGCGTAATACTTCTGGTACGACTACAGCACCATCGGCTTGTTGGTAGTTTTCTAGTATGGCTACTAGTGTACGGCCAACGGCTAAGCCTGAACCATTTAGTGTATGAAGTAACTCTGGCTTTTTAACACCTTCACGGCGAAAACGTGCTTGCATTCTACGCGCCTGAAAGTCAGCCATGTTTGAACATGATGAAATTTCGCGGTATGTGTCTTGCGCAGGTAACCATACTTCTAAATCGTATGTTTTAGCTGAACCAAAGCCCATGTCGCCCATACATAAAATTACTTTACGGTACGGAAGTTCTAGCGCTTGTAATATTTGCTCTGCGTGACCTGTTAATTCTTCAAGCGTTGCCATTGAGTCTTCTGGTTTTACAAGTTGTACAAGTTCAACTTTATCAAACTGGTGTTGACGAATTAAGCCACGTGTATCGCGACCATAACTGCCTGCTTCACTTCTGAAACACGGCGTGTGGGCAACTAAGCGGATTGGTAAATCGCTTTCGTCGTAAATTTCGTCGCGAGCGCTGTTTGTAAGCGGTACTTCAGCTGTAGGAATTAAGCTAAAGCCGGCTTGTTGTTCGCCATCGTCGTTCACAAGGCCTAATGTGTGGAATAAATCGCCCGCAAATTTAGGTAATTGGCTTGTGCCATAAAGGCTTGCGCTATTAACTAAGTACGGTACATACATTTCTGTATAGCCGTTTTTGTCTGCGTGCGTATCTAGCATAAATTGCGTTAAAGCACGGTGCATACGCGCTACTTGACCGCGCATTACTGTAAAGCGTGCGCCACTAATTTTAACGCCCATTTCAAAATCTAAGCCATTTAAGTCTTGGCCTACATCAACGTGATCTTTAACTTCAAAATCAAACTTTTTAGGTGTGCCCCACGTTAAAATTTCAACGTTGTCGTCTTCGTCTTTACCGGCAGGTACTGACTCGTCTGGCAAGTTTGGAATTGCTAAAGCAATGTCGTTAATTGCGGCTAATACTTCATCTTGCTCAGTTTTAGCGGCGTCAAGCTCACTGCCTAAGTTAGCTACTGCATCAAGTAGTGGCTGTGCGTCTTCGCCTTTTGCTTTGGCTTGACCAATTGCTTTTGCGCTTGCATTACGTTGACTTTGAAGTTCTTGCGTTTTTACTTGTAATGTTTTGCGTTTTTCTTCAAGTGCCGTTACCGTCGCTACATCGAGTTCGTAACCGCGAGCCGCTAAACGTGCTGCAGTTTGTTCGATGTCTTGACGTAAAAATTTAGAATCTAACATGTTAGTTTTTTAACCTTTTTGCATTACTAGCTGAAGGCCCAGCCAAGCCATAAAAATACACACCATCACGTTTAAGATGATATTGAGGGCCATTTTAATAAAGTGACCTTGTTGTAATAACAACAACGAGTCCATTGAGAATGTTGAAAAGGTGGTTAATGCACCTAAAAAGCCAATACCGATAAGGGTTTTGGCGGGGCTTGCGGTGATAATTTCTTTATCTATCAAACCGTACAAAATGCCCATTAACAATGAACCCAGAATATTAACCGTCAACGTGCCAAAAGGGAATCCCCTACCGAGGAGTTTTAGCATGCTTTCGCTAATAAAAAACCGTAAACACGCACCTGAGGCTCCGCCAAGGGCGATCATCATATAAAGTTTAATCATTTTCGTACCGTTTAAGTGGGCTTTGCGCATCGCGCTCTTTTAGGTAATCGAGTTTTTGTTTAATTTTTTGCTCAAGGCCGCGCTCGCTCGGTAAGTAATATTCTTTGCCGTCCATTTCTGGCGGTAAGTATTTTTCACCTGCGGCAAATGCGCCTTCTTCGTTATGCGCATAACGGTACTCAGCGCCGTAGCCTAAGTCTTTCATTAAGTTGGTTGGCGCATTACGCAGGTGCTCTGGCACGGGGTAACTTGGCTCGTTTTGAGCATCTGCTTTGGCTTGATTAAACGCCATATACACCGCATTACTTTTAGGTGCGCTGGCTAAGTACAATGTAGCTTGTGCAATTGCACGTTCGCCCTCGCTTGGGCCTACTCGCTGAAATATATCCCATGCGTTTAAGGCCACTTCCATTGCGCGCGGATCGGCGTTACCAATATCTTCTGTTGCAATGGCAAGTAAACGCCTTGCTACATACAAAGGGTCGCCGCCACCAGCTAAAATTCGACAATACCAATACAGTGCGCCGTCAGGGGAACTACCTCGTACTGATTTATGAAAGGCTGATATTAAATCGTAAAACTCATCGCCGCCTTTATCGTATTTAGCTAAATGAGTAGGCAGTACTTGGCTAAGTACGTGCTCGTCAACGTTGTATTGCCCGTTTTGCTCGGTTGTTAAGTCAACTGCTTGTTCAAGTAAATTAAGTACTTTACGCGCATCGCCGCCACTTGCTTGGCATAGTGCCTTTTTAGCATTCTCGGCAATAGTGATATGCTTTTGGCTTAATTGTTCGTCTTGTTTAAGTGCGCGTTCTATTACGGTGTATAAGTCGGTATCGGCAAGCGATTTTAAAACATACACGCGTGCACGCGACAATATAGCGTTGTTAAGGGCAAACGATGGGTTTTCTGTGGTTGCACCTACAAATATAAAGGTGCCGTCTTCTATGTGCGGTAAAAAGGCATCTTGTTGGGATTTATTAAAGCGATGAACTTCGTCAACAAACATAAGGGTGCGTTGGCCACGGCTTTCTAGGTTGTCCCGCGCTTGCGTTACGCTGTCGCGTATATCTTTTACGCCTGCAGTTACCGCCGACATTTGAATAAGTGAGGCATCAGCATGGTTGGCAATTATTTGCGCAAGTGTTGTTTTACCCACACCAGGCGGACCCCATAAAATTAAACTATGGCATCGCCCCGCGACAATGGCTTGATGCAGTGGTTTATCAGCACTTAATAAGTGCTGCTGACCAATGTATTCATCAAGCGTTGTAGGGCGCATACGCGCAGCAAGTGGGCGTACATCGGGCCCAAAATTAAAACCTAAATTACTCACCGTTACTCTGATCGTCTATTTCAACACCTTCAGGAGGCGTAAATTCAAAATTGCTTTGATCAAGCGGCGTATTAACTTGGGCATTGTTAAACGTAAATGACGATAGCTGCCCTGAATTGTCGGTAACCACTAGTTTAGCAAGCCCTTGCTCGTTACCCGCAAATGCTATATCAAGTTGTTCTACTTGGCTTTCTACGCCTTTATTTGGCGTTACGCTAAAGCCTGTACTTGTTGCAAGTACGCTGTATTTTTCCCACTGTGCTGGGTCTTTTGATGTCAGTAGCACAAATGGTGTTGAGTCGATTAGGCTGCTGGTTTTCATAATTGTTACTTGCTCAGCAAAGCTGTCGAAGTAATATGTTTTATCACCGTTTGATACAAATAACGTATCGTCTGGATTAGTTTGCTGCCAGCGAATCATCATAGGCTGTTGAAGCGCTATTGTGCCCTCGCCTTGCATAACTGCTTGGCCTTCTTTGTCTGTTACTTGTTGTGCAAACTGCGCTTTAAAGCTTTTTAAAGTGGCAAGTCTGTCTTGTAATGCTTGGCTGTCGTCAGCAAAGCTTGGTGCGGCAAGTACGCTGCCTAACACTAATAATAAGGCGTTAACTTTTTTCATGAATTTGCTCCATTAGGTACTAATACATCGCGAGCACCGTTATGACCTGGTGAACTCACGATACCCGATGTTTCCATTTGTTCTACTAAACGTGCTGCGCGGTTATAGCCAACACGTAATTTACGTTGCACTGACGATACCGATACTTTGCCGGTTTCAATTACAAACGACACAGCTTCGTCGTATAACGGATCACATTCTTCATCTGCATTTTCGCTAGCTTCACCCGGTAATAAAATATCTTCAGTGGCATCGCCATTGAGTATTTCGTCAATGTAATTTGGTTTAGCACGTGCTTTCCAATCGTTTACTACGGCGTGTACTTCGTGGTCGTCTACAAACGCGCCATGCACACGCTCTGGTACGCTAGTGCCTGGCGGTAAATAAAGCATGTCGCCCATGCCTAGTAAGTTTTCTGCGCCTTGTTGGTCAAGTATTGTCCGTGAATCTATTTTGCTCGATACCTGAAACGCCATACGTGTTGGAATATTAGCTTTAATTAAGCCGGTAATTACATCAACTGACGGGCGCTGCGTAGCAAGCACTAAGTGAATCCCTGCCGCACGTGCTTTTTGAGCAATACGTGCAATAAGTTCTTCTACTTTTTTACCTACAATCATCATCATGTCGGCAAATTCGTCTATTACTACAACAATACTTGGTAATTTACCTAGCTCGTCGGGGCCTTCTTTCATGCCATCGGTGTCTTTAAATAATGGATCAAGAATTGGGTAACCCGCTTCATTGGCTTCAAGCACTTTTTGGTTGTAACCTTTTAAGTTACGCACACCCAATGCTGACATTAATTTATAACGACGTTCCATTTCGCCTACACACCAACGCAATGCGTTAGCAGCTTCTTTCATATCGGTAACTACTTCACACAATAAATGCGGAATGCCTTCGTATACTGAAAGCTCAAGCATTTTAGGGTCAATCATGATCATACGTACATCGTCAGGACCCGATTTGTAAAGTAAGCTTACTATCATGACATTAACGCCCACTGATTTACCTGAACCAGTTGTACCGGCTACCAATAAATGTGGCATTTTACCTAAGTCAGCACATACCGGCTGACCAGCAATGTCTTTACCAAGCACCATGGTAAGAGGCGACGGATTTTGCTCAAATTTAGGGGCGTTTATTACTTCTGATAAACGAACTATTTCACGGTGTTTATTTGGAAGCTCAATACCAACATAGGTTTTACCTGGGATAACTTCTACAACACGTACACTAATTGCCGAAAGCGAACGGGCTAAATCTTTAGCTAAGCCTGTAATTTTAGACACTTTAATACCTGGCGCTAAATCTAGCTCAAAACGCGTAACAACGGGGCCTGGGTATACCGCTACTACGGTTGCTTGTACGTTAAAGTCGAGAAGTTTTGTCTCTACTAGGCGCGATACGCTATCAAGCTCTTCTTGCGAAATTGGGTTTTTAGCTTTATCCGGTCTGTCGAGTAAATCGAGCGATGGTAATGGCCCTGGTGGTGGCTCTTGCGTTAATAATTGCTCAAATTTTTCTTTTGCCGTTGGTGGTGGTTGATATTGCGCTTTTGGTTTAGGCATTGGTCTTGCTGGCGATACCACCGTTGTAACTGGTTTTTCAGGCTCCACAACTGGGCTTTGATCAAGCGCATTTAATGCAGCAGCCGTGTCCATTGGTTCGTCGTCTATGGCGCTAAAGCCAATTTCTTGATCGAGTATATCGTCAAGTTCATCAAACGGCATAAAGTCATCACTGATTTGTGGTTCACTAAACGGTGTTTGAGGCTTATCTATCGCTTTTTGTTTATCTGCTTTTTTAGCTGATGTAGGCAGCTCTACCTGCTCTTTTATATCGTCTTCAAAATGGGCGTCTGCTTCATCGTTATTATTTACTTTACCTGCAGTATGTTCTCGGTGCATCCAGCCTTTAGCATACGATACAACATAGCGATAAAGCCTAACCATTAAATCGCCAAGGTAATCTACAAAATCAACCCACGATACACCCGTTAATAAGGTAAGCCCGGCAAAAAAGAAACACAGCAATAATATAGATGTACCGGTAAAGTTAAACGCAGGCATCATGGCTGATGCAATAACATCGCCCACTACCCCACCAGAGGAAAAGTTATAAATATCGTCAAAATTGATACTGCTAATAGCGGTAGCTGAGGTAATAAATAAAGCAAAACCAATAACACGCAGCGCTAAGGTGGTGTAATCAAGCTGTAAAATGCGGTGAGGTTGTTTAAATAGCAAGTAGCCAAATAGCTGAATGGCCGCTGGCACTAAGTAAGCCAACCAACCAAAGGTGAGTAATAAAATGTCGGCTATCCATGCACCGGCTGCTCCTGTGATGTTGCTTACTTCGCTAAAACTAGTTTGCGACCATGCAGCATCTGCTGGATCAAAGCTGATCAAGGCACATAAAATAAATATTGCCGTAAAGGTGCTGATAATCAGCCCTGTTTCTAATAGTCTTTGCACACCGTTTAGGCGCATAGTTCCCTATTCCTCTTTATTATTCTATTTTTATTCACACTTACTTAGCAGTGAAATACCTTAGCAGGAAATGCAATTTGTTGCACTTTATCTTAACCTTGATGGCCTGATTATGAACAAGTTTTTATAATTTGAGCTTATATGAGCAAATGACGCAGCTAATATAAATAACCTTAAGTAATATAAGGACGAATAATTACGCCTTCTTCACCTTTTACTTCTTCCATTACTACATAAGTTCGGCTTTCACTAACGTTAGGCAACTTTAATAATATGTCACCTAATACACCACGGTATTCTGACATATCATTTACGCGCGTTTTAAGTAAAAAATCAAAATTACCCGATACTAAATGACATTCGATAATTTCTTCGTGCTTTTTAACGGCTGCACTAAACTCATCAAATACGTCGGGAGATGTTTTAGTAATTGTTACTTCTACATACACCGATAAACCTTGCCCAAGCTTAGCTGGATCGACCACTGCTTTATAGCCAAGTATGTAGCCTTCTCGTTCTAGCTTTTTCACTCGCTCCAGACAGGGCGTGGCGCTTAGGCCAACTCGCCTGGCCAGTTCAACATTTGAAAGGCGTCCATCGTGCTGTAATTCCATTAAAATTTTACGGTCAATTCTATCTAATAACTGATACATAGTGCCAACTAGTTTTTTATGCTGTTTATTTTTGTTATATAGATGATAACACTAGATTTAACTTTAAAAAAGGTGAGACACACGGGCTTATGATGAATATAATAGTGAAAAATGTTAATCCGTTCTTAATAAGGCAAATGATATGATTATTGGTGTTCCTAAAGAAATTAAAAACCATGAATACCGTGTAGGTATGGTTCCTGCAAGTGTTCGTGAATTAGTAAACCACGGTCACCAAGTGATTGTAGAAACTGATGCAGGCATGGGCATTGGTTTTACTAACGAAGATTACACACAAGCGGGTGCTGAAATTTTAGCAACTGCTGCTGATGTTTTTGCTAAAGCAGACATGATTGTAAAAGTAAAAGAGCCGCAAGCTGTTGAACGTGCAATGCTACGTGAAGACCAAATTCTTTTCACTTACTTACACCTTGCACCTGATCTTCCACAAACTGAAGACCTTGTAAAAAGCAAAGCTATTTGTATTGCATACGAAACTGTAACTGACTCACGCGGTGGTTTACCGCTTCTTGCTCCTATGAGCGAAGTTGCTGGTCGTATGTCTATTCAAGCTGGTGCACAAGCGCTAGAAAAATCTAACCACGGTCGTGGCATGCTACTAGGTGGCGTACCAGGCGTTGAAGCTGCTAAAGTTGTTGTAATTGGCGGCGGCATGGTTGGTCGTAGCGCAGCTCAAATGGCTGTTGGCCTTGGTGCTGAAGTTGTCGTTCTTGATCGTAACATCGACGTATTACGTGCACTAGACGCGCAATTTGGTAATAAAGTTAAAGCTATTTACTCAACTGCTGATGCACTAGAAAAACACGTACTAGAAGCTGATTTAGTAATCGGTGGTGTACTAATCCCTGGTGCAGCTGCACCTAAACTAGTAACTGCTGAGCACATTAAAGCAATGAAACCTGGTTCTGCAATTGTTGACGTTGCAATCGACCAAGGTGGCTGTATTGCTACTTCTAAAGCAACGACGCATGCTGATCCTACTTTCATCGTTGATGAAGTTGTTCACTACTGTGTTGCTAACATGCCAGGTGCTGTTCCACGCACATCTACGTTTGCACTTAACAATGCAACATTGCCTTTCATCATTAACCTTGCAAACAAAGGTTATAAAAAGGCGCTACTAGATGACGCTCACTTCTTAAAAGGCTTAAACGTAATTAAAGGCCAAGTAACTTACAAAGAAGTAGCTGAAGCGTTCAACATGGAATATGTTGACCCACGCACAGCGGTAGAAAACGCATAATTTAGCGTTTCGTAGTTAGGTTGGTATTAAATAATATAGTAACTTAACTACAACACATAAAAAAGCAGCTAATTAGCTGCTTTTTTTATGTCTGATTTAAAGTAAATTTATATGAAACGCTTAATTATAAAATCTACTTTTACGCGCTTAGCTTGGCCAAGTAGTTTTTTAACTGGCTGCGGGTAATCATCCATTGTTTCTAAATCATTTGGGCCTGTTAAACGTCGGCAGTGTTGTAAAATTTCCTGCTTTTCGTTATCAATAGCATCCATAATTGTTTGCTCTGGATCTTCTATTAAAATACCGTTTTCGATATCAAGACCCCATGCACGCGGATTTAAGTTATGCCCGCTCAGTAAATGTTTTGTTCTATCTGAACAAATACCTTTTAAATGAAACGAATTGCTTTCATCTTTCCACAGATACACATTTAAATTACCGTTATCGATATGGCGCTTTTGCGTTTTTACAAATTTATGCAAAATAGTTTCGTATAAATAAGGTAATGCCCCTATTTTACTAAACGGCTCGCTTGGCGGTAAATAAAAATCATTTGCTGTTTTATCGCCTACAACAATAGTCACTTGCTTGCCTTGCTTTAATAATCGGCGCAGTGATCGCATAAGCGGTGCCGGAAAATTAAAGTATGGCGTATACAACACAAGCTCTTGCTCTGTTGTATCAAATAACGCTTTTATTAAACGATTTAACTCGTTATTACGACGCCCGAGTCCTAAAAACAAGCGAATACCTAATGCTTGCGTATTTAGCTGCTCTGCTGCGTTATAACTTGCGACTTTTAAATCACGCATTAATTGCTTTTGATCAAGCTTAAAGTCGTGCAAACGCTTAAGCGGTCGCGTGTCTATACGTGGCACAGCCACTGATGAAAGTAGCTTTGTCTCAATAAAATCAACCACTGAGTCACACAGTTCGTTCTGCGTTATTAAAAAGTAGCGATCGAGTCTGTAGCGTTCGTTATGCTGCAAGTAAACGTTATTTAAACTTGCGCCGCTGTAAAGTAAGGTGTCGTCAATTACAAAACCTTTTAAATGCAATACGCCAAACAATTCTTTAGCTTTTACAGGTACGCCATAAACTTGTACGTTCGATTTAAACTTTTCTAAATCGTCACAGTATAAACTTGCGTTACCGTCTGATTTATCAGCGCCAATTAATCCACGTTGCGCGCGATGAAAATCCACCAGCACTTTTATCTCAAGTGCCGGGTTTGCCAATGACACACGATGCAGCGCTTCTAAAATTTCGCGACCTGCTTCGTCATCCTGTAAATACAATGCCGTAATGTAAATTCGTTTTTTTGCGTTAGCTATCAAACGTAGCAATTGCGTTCGGTAATCTTGCGCATTGGTTAAGACGTTAACGTCTTTTGAAGTCAACCCGAATGCGGGTTTTTCCTGCCAAAATAACATAGTTGCCTATTCACTTAGGTCACATAATCTATCAGTGACAAATAAAATTAGGTAAAACATAACAAAAAAAATCAAGGGGGTCATGAATTAACGCTGTTTTATTGCCTGTTAGTCTGTTTTTTGAGCTACTTTGACATATTAACTGTAAAAGCATAGAGCTCTAGTACACAATACTGCACAGCCTTTCGATTTGAGAAAAAAAATAATCGCGGATTTTGTTTACATCTGCCTTGATTTTCTTAGAATCGAGCGCATTAAAGACCGTATTAAACGTTTAGGAAAAAATAATGACTGAAGCAAAACATTGTAAGCTACTAATTTTAGGCTCTGGCCCAGCTGGTTATACTGCCGCAGTATATGCAGCACGTGCAAATTTAAACCCTGTTTTAATTACAGGCATTCAACAAGGTGGTCAATTAACAACCACGACTGAAGTTGAAAACTGGCCTGGTGATGCACACGGCTTAACGGGCCCTGCATTAATGGATCGTATGAAAGAGCACGCTGAGCGCTTTGAAACTGAAATCATATTCGATCACATCAATAAAGTAGATGTATCTAAGCGCCCTTTCACACTAACTGGCGACCAAGGTACTTACACATGTGATGCGTTAATCATTGCAACAGGTGCTTCTGCTAAATACTTAGGCTTAGAGTCTGAAACTAATTTCCAAGGCCGTGGCGTTTCAGCCTGTGCTACATGTGATGGCTTTTTCTATAAAGGTCAGAAAGTAGCGGTTGTTGGTGGTGGTAATACAGCGGTTGAAGAAGCGCTATACTTATCTAACATTGCTGACGAAGTACATGTTATTCACCGTCGTGATAGTTTCCGTAGTGAAAAAATACTTGCAGATCGCCTAGCTGAAAAAGCAGCTAACGGTAACGTTGTTTTACATTACAACCGTACGCTTGACGAAGTATTAGGCGACCAAATGGGCGTAACTGGCATTCGTATTAAAGATGCACAGTCTGATGCAACAGAAGAGCTAGATTTAGCCGGTGTATTTATTGCTATTGGTCATAAGCCAAATACAGATATGTTTGTTGGTCAACTAGAAATGAAAGACGGCTACTTAGTTGTAGAGTCTGGATTGAATGGTAACGCAACTCAAACAAGTGTAGAGGGCGTTTTTGCTGCAGGTGATGTGTCTGACCACATTTACCGTCAAGCAATCACATCAGCGGGTACAGGCTGTATGGCTGCCCTTGATGCAGAGCGTTTCTTAGATAATTTATAAGCAATTAAATAAATTATAATAGGGCTGATTATTCAGCCCTTTTTTTATGTCTAAAATATAGTTACACTTTTACGATCAATTATAAAATAAGTACTGTATGAGAAATCAGCTATACCAATTAAGCGAAAACGATATAGCATTCCCCAATCCGGAATACGCATTAGAATCCCCTGATGGCTTGTTAGCAATTGGCGGAGATTTGAGTTTACCTCGCCTAAGTAATGCCTACAAAAGCGGAGTATTCCCTTGGTTTAGTGAAGATGAGCCTATTATGTGGTGGTCGCCCAGCGAGCGAGGCATTTTTGAGCTTAATGATTTTCATATAAGTAAGAGCCTGCGTAAACATTTAAAAAAGCACCCTGTAAAAGTAACCATTAATAATGCCTTTGAGGAGGTAATAGAAGCTTGTCGCGATCAACGCCTTGATACCGATGGCACTTGGATCACCTCTGACATGCTCAACGCTTATGTTAATGCACACAATGCTGGCATTGCCCATAGCTTAGAAGTGTGGAGCAACGGAGAGCTTGCAGGTGGCTTATATGGTATTATGCAATATGGTGTTTTTTGTGGTGAATCGATGTTTCATCATCAAACCAATTGCTCAAAGCTTGCTATGTGGGCACTGGTAAATTGGCTTAAACGTCATAATGCGCATTTTATTGATTGCCAGTTAGAAAACCCTTATTTAATGACCTTAGGTGCACAAGTAATCCCCCGCTCAACATTTTTGACTAAACTAAAAGCTGCACATAACTATATTATTAATCCTATTATGTGGGAGCCACAAGAACTTGACGCAATCTATGAATGAGCAACTTCCTGCACGTGTTGGTTTAACCCAAGAGTTTGACTGTAGTTATTTACCCAACAGACAAGAGCAACTATTAGTTATTCTAGATCCTAGTTGCTACAGCACAGACAAATTTGAGTCATTATTAGGCTTAGGGTTTCGTCGCAGTGGTAACCAAATATATCGTCCGCATTGCCCAATATGCAGTGCATGTAATTCTGTACGTGTATTAGCACAAGACTTTATCCCTTCAAAATCGCAAAAACGTAAACTAAACAAAGCAAAAAACCAGTTTGAAGTAAAATATTCAACGCAAGAACGCCCTGAGTATTATCCGCTCTATAGTAAATACATAACGATGCGCCATCAGGATGGAAGTATGTATCCTCCTGAAAAAGAACAGTTTCAAAGCTTTTTACTTTGCAGTTGGCTCAAAATCACATTTATTGAACTATGGCACCAAGATACTTTAGCCGCAGTTGCCGTAACTGATTGTATGAACAGCTCTATTTCTGCAATTTATACTTTTTTTGACCCCGACTTTGAACACTATAGTTTAGGCTCTGTGATGATATTAGAGCAGCTTAAATTTGCAAAAGAGCAAAATAAGCAATACGTGTACTTAGGCTATCAAATTGATGAATGCGATAAAATGAAGTACAAAACTCAGTTTTTACCAGCTCAAAAACAGCTCAATGATGAGTGGGTGGCTATTTAATTTGCAAATATAGTCCCTGCGCCTTTACTTATTGGTGTATTTTGGGCAAAATCTGCAGCGTTTAACTATTAAAGAGGTGTTACGCTAAACATGGCGAAAGAAGACGTAATCGAAATGCAAGGGACAGTCCTTGATACTTTACCAAATACAATGTTCCGAGTTGAGCTAGAAAATGGTCACGTAGTTGTGGCTCACATTTCAGGCAAAATGCGCAAAAACTATATCCGTATTTTAACCGGCGATAAAGTAACGGTAGAAATGACTCCTTACGATTTATCAAAGGGTCGTATCGTATTCCGTGCTCGCTAAGTAAGTGCGTAAACGAGATTTAGTTTTTGGCTAGTGTTTTACTAGCTTTAAGCGTTTATTAAATGTAATTGATAGACATTGACTAGCAATTACATTTAATAAACAAAAAACCCAGTTTTTACTGGGTTTTTTGTTGCCTATAAAAATGGCAAAAAAATGGCCCGCTATTATTTAGCGGGCCATTTTTATTTAACTTAGTTGTGTAATTAACGTTTTACGCTGGCGTTAAATTGCTCTCGTAATCAAAGCGGATCTTCTTGTCTTTAACCGATACTTTAACTGTACCGCCATCAACAAGTTCACCAAACAGTATTTCATTAGCTAATTGCTTTTTAAGCTCTTCTTGAATAACACGTGCCATTGGACGTGCACCCATAGCCTTGTCATAACCTTTATCTGCGAGCCATTCACGCGCTTTAGGCGTAAGCTCAAGATTAACCGATTTTTTATCAAGCTGAGCTTGCAGTTCCACAATAAACTTATCAACCACCAGTAAAATAACTTCACGTTCAAGGTGGTTAAACCAAATAATGTTATCTAAACGGTTTCTAAATTCTGGCGAAAATACTTTATTAATTTCGCCCATTGCATCGTGCGTGTGATCTTGCTCTGTAAAACCAATCGACTTACGCGTAGTTTCTTGTACGCCCGCATTGGTAGTCATTACAACCACTACATTTCTAAAATCAGCTTTACGACCGTTATTATCGGTTAACGTACCGTGATCCATAACTTGTAGTAAAATATTGTAAATATCTGGATGCGCTTTTTCAATCTCATCTAAAAGTACAACCGCATGTGGGTTTTTAATAACCGCCTCGGTTAATAACCCGCCTTGCTCAAAACCAACATATCCTGGTGGAGCACCAATTAGTCGGCTGATTGCGTGGCGCTCTACATATTCCGACATATCAAAACGAATAAACTCAACACCCATACATTTAGCAAGTTGCTTAGTTACTTCTGTTTTACCAACACCTGTTGGGCCTGCAAACAAGAACGAACCCACTGGTTTTTCTTCGCTTGATAAACCTGAGCGAGATAAACGAATAGCCGATGTAAGCGCATCAATGGATTGATCTTGTCCAAACACCAGCATTTTAAGATTACGGTCTAGATTTTTAAGCGTCTCTTTATCTGTTGACGAGACGCTTTGCGCTGGGATACGTGCCATTTTAGATATAATTAGCTCTATATCAGCCACACCAATGGTTTTTTTACGTTTAGAACTAGGCTGTAAACGTTGGTTAGCTCCCGCTTCATCAATTACATCAATTGCTTTATCTGGCAAGTGGCGCTCATTAATGTATTTAGCACTAAGTTCAGCAGCTGCTTTTAATGCTTTTTGAGTGTAGCGAATACCATGGTGCTCTTCGTAACGCTCTTTTAATCCATTTAAAATTTTAGTGGTATCGGCAACACTTGGTTCAAGTACATCAATTTTTTGAAAACGGCGTACTAATGCACGGTCTTTCTCAAAAATATTTTTATACTCATTGTAAGTGGTTGAACCCATACAACGTAACTTACCACTTGAAAGAAGTGGTTTGAGTAAGTTTGAAGCGTCCATAACGCCACCAGACGCTGCACCAGCACCTATTATGGTATGTATTTCATCAATAAATAAAATAGACCCAGGTTGTGCCTGAAGCTCTTTTAATAAGCTTTTAAAGCGCTTTTCAAAATCGCCACGGTATTTAGTACCTGCAAGCAATGCCCCCATATCTAGTGAGTACACAACTGCATCTGCAATTACTTCTGGTACTTGCTCGTTCACAATACGGTACGCTAAACCTTCAGCAATAGCTGTTTTACCAACGCCCGCTTCACCAACAAGTAATGGGTTATTCTTTTTACGACGACACAATACTTGTACCGTGCGCTCTACTTCGCTGTCGCGTCCGATCAGTGGATCAATGTTACCTTCACGAGCTTGAACGTTTAAGTTAGTTGTAAAGCTGTCTAGCTTGCTTGCTTCTTCATTTTGAACTTCTTGCACTTCATCATGAATATCGTCGCTGTCGTTGCCTAATTCATCATCTGCTTTAGAAATACCATGCGAAATAAAGTTAACGATGTCTAAACGCGATACATCATGCTTTTTAAGTAAATATACAGCTTGGCTTTCTTGCTCAGAAAAAATAGCAACTAGCACATTCACGCCAGTGACTTCATTTTTACCTGACGATTGCACATGGAACACAGCGCGTTGTAATACACGTTGAAAGCCAAGTGTTGGCTGAGTTTCACGCTCTTCTTCTAAATCTGGAATGACGGGTGTTGTTTCGTCAATAAATTCTAATAATTCGGTTTTTAAACCAGAAATATTAACACCACACGCGTTTAGGGCTTCTCCTGCAGAAGGATTATCTAACAGCGCAAGTAAAAGGTGCTCTACGGTCATAAACTCATGACGGCGAGTGCGCGCTTCACGAAACGCGGCATTTAATGTGAGTTCTAAGTCTTTGTTTAGCATTGGCAACCCCTTACTGAGATAATAATTTATACCACAACAATCGGATGTTTGATCACCCTAATTGGTATTTATTCCTGCTCACAACTACAAAGCAGTGGATGCTCGTTATCACGCGCGTAGCGGTTAACTTGTTCAGCTTTGGTGTGGGCTACGTCAGCGCTGTAAACACCACATATACCCTTACCTTTTTCATGAACCTGAAGCATCACGTCGGTTGCTCTATCGCTATCCATATTAAAAAACGTCGTTAAAACTTCTATTACAAAGTCCATCGGCGTGTAGTCGTCGTTATTTAAAACAACTTTATATTTTCGCGGCGGCTGTAGCTTTTGCTTTTCGCTGTCGCGAACTGTATCGATAACACCTGAATCTTTCATACCACTCATAATTAAATATAGTCTTGTCTTTGTAACTCAAGCAAACTTGAATAAAAAATAAATAAAATGTTAAAAAATAACTCAAAACACTTGACTGGTTGGCTAAATAAACTACAGTCAAACATAGATTGATTAAACCTTAGTCAGTCTAGCAAATTATACGGTTTAGAATAACTAAATTAGTCAACTTATTGAAGGATGTAGAAGTATGGCTTGTGGTAAAGTTAAATGGTTCAACAACGCCAAAGGTTTTGGTTTCATCGTAGAAGACGGCTGCGAGAATGATATCTTCGCTCATTACTCAACAATTGTAATGGACGGCTATAAAACGCTTAAAGCTGGTCAAGATGTAACATTCGAATTAGAACAAGGGCCTAAAGGCCTACACGCTAAAAATATTGCCCCAGATGGTGACATTATTGAGTGACGATTGTTTTGTTCGACTAAAGCGAGCGACCTTTTAAGATCCTCGCTTAATTCCTTAAGCATACTAACTTATCTCTTCTTCTCTTATTTATTGCCTCTTTTCATTCAAATTCAACCCTTTTCCTTGAATTTATTTTATATACCCCAATGTTCTAAGAGTTGATTGTTTAACTGCTTATTGGGCATGCTCAAACTCTAGCCCTTTTTATTTAAGCTTGTTACACTCTTGGTGCTAAAAATTGCGCATAACACCTTATCGCCTCTTTTATATGTACTAGGCTAAAGGCTGATTTATTTTTGTTAATTTTTTAGCTATAAATACGATTCCAGTTCGTCAGGTGTGACTATTCTGCTTTTATAAAAGAGCAACGCTGAGTACCAACACCTAACAAACTACTCATTACGAGCGTACGTGTTTATTAACTTGTTTAATAATATGTACTCACTCATAAGTAATGATTTTCTTTGCATTGTTGAATAAGACCTTATCGGTCGACTATCTAGGAATGATGATGACATCAAAAATTATCTATACAAAAACGGACGAAGCTCCGGCACTAGCAACTTATTCGTTGCTACCGATCATCCAAGCATATACAAATGCGGCCGGTGTTGAAGTTGAAACTCGCGACATTTCATTAGCAGGTCGTGTAATTGCTAGCTTCCCTGATTATTTAACACAAGAACAACGCATTGGTGATGCACTTGCTGAACTTGGCGAGCTTGCTAAAACACCAGAAGCAAACATCATCAAATTACCAAACATCAGTGCATCTGTACCACAGCTTCGTGCTGTAATTAAAGAGCTTCAAGCAAAAGGTTACGCTCTTCCAGAATACCCTGTTGAACCTAAAAATGATGAAGAAAAAGCAATTCAAGCGGCTTACGATAAAATTAAAGGTAGTGCAGTAAACCCTGTCCTACGTGAAGGTAACTCAGATCGTCGCGCGCCAGGCTCTGTAAAAGAATATGCACGTAACAACCCACATTCAATGGGTGCGTGGAGCAAAAATTCTCAGTCTTACGTTGCAAGTATGAGCGAAGGCGATTTCTTCGGTTCAGAAAAATCAGTAACTGTTGATACAGCCACTGATGTGCGTATTGAACATGTTGCAACTAACGGTGACGTTACTGTTCTTAAACAAAGCACACCTCTTTTAGCTGGCGAAGTTATTGATGCATCAAGCATTAGCGCTTCTAAGCTTCAAGCTTTCTTAGCTGCAGAAATTGACGCTGCTAAAGAGAAAGGTGTTTTGTTCTCGCTTCACATGAAAGCGACAATGATGAAAGTATCTGATCCAATCATCTTCGGTCACGCTGTAAAAGTATTCTACAAAGATGTATTTGCTAAACACGGTGAGCTTTTTGAAGAGCTAGGTGTTGATGTAAATAATGGTTTAGGCGACGTATATTCTAAAATTCAAACATTAGACGATGCTAAGCGCGAAGAAATTGAAGCAGATATTCAAGCTGTTTACGCTAACCGCCCTGCTATTGCTATGGTTGATTCTGACCGTGGTATTACAAACTTACACGTACCAAGTGACGTGATCATCGATGCATCTATGCCTGCAGCAATCCGTTCAAGCGGTCAAATGTGGAATAACGATGGTAAATTACAAGACACTAGCTTTGTAATTCCTGATCGTTGTTACTCAAGTGTTTACCAAGCAACTATCGATTTTTGTAAAGAAAATGGCGCGTTTGATCCAACAACAATGGGTAGCGTTCCAAACGTTGGCCTTATGGCTCAAAAAGCTGAAGAATACGGTTCACACGACAAAACATTTGAAGCAAAAGCGGACGGTTCTATCCGTGTTGTTGATGCAAATGGTAATACATTACTTGAGCACAGTGTTGAGCAAGGCGATATCTGGCGTATGTGTCAGGTTAAAGACGCACCAATTCAAGATTGGGTTAAGCTTGCAGTAAATCGTGCACGCGCAACAGGCGTTCCAGCTATTTTCTGGTTAGACGAAAACCGTGCACATGATGCAGAGCTAATCAAAAAAGTAAATAAATACCTACCAGATCACGATACAGCTGGCCTAGATATTCAAATTTTAGCACCGCTTGAAGCAACATTGTTCTCACTAGCGCGTATTAAAGAAGGTAAAGATACTATTTCTGTAACAGGTAACGTTTTACGTGATTACCTTACAGATTTATTCCCAATTTTAGAGCTAGGTACGAGTGCTAAAATGCTTTCAATTGTTCCACTTATGAACGGTGGTGGATTATTTGAAACTGGCGCGGGTGGTTCTGCACCTAAGCATGTTCAACAATTCGAAAAAGAAAACCACTTACGTTGGGATTCTTTAGGTGAATTTTTAGCACTTGCTGCATCTCTTGAGCACCTAAGCGTAACTACGGGTAACAACAAGGCACAAGTTCTTGCTGATACGCTAGATAAAGCGACTGGTACTTTCTTAGCAGAAAACAAGTCTCCTTCACGTAAAGTGAAAGAAATTGATAACCGTGGTTCTCATTTCTTCCTATCTTTATTCTGGGCACAAGAACTTGCTAAGCAAAATGATGACAGTGAACTTAAAGCACAGTTTACTCAAATCGCTAGCGACCTTGAGTCTAATAAAGAGCAAATCGTAAGTGAACTTAACGATGCGCAAGGCCCTGCAGTTGATTTAGGCGGTTACTTCCAGCCTAACGATGATGCAGCCTTTAAAGCGATGCGTCCAAGCACTACATTTAACGATATTCTTGCTAAATTAGTATAAATATTAGTTTAAATTTAAAAGCCGCTTACTTGCAAAAGTAAGCGGCTTTTTTATGTCTAAACTTTACATCGAGTAGGGTGAGGCTTTTGCCTCATCCCTCTCACAGAACCGTACGTACGGGCCTCGTATACGGCTCCTGTATTCTTCTATCCCTTCGGCTTATTTTCTAAACGCCGATTGAGCAAGCCATCCTGTACTTACTTTTTCCATTGAATATAAACCTTGCTCCTCAAACCATTGGTTTGGCATCGCTACATTCGATAATGGACTTAGAGAGTTTCGCCATGAGTTCATTTTGATGAACTTAAATGGCGGCTTTTTCCCTAATTGTTTTAGTCGCTTATGCAACCTCGCTGGGTTTTTCCACAACCTTAACTGAATTGCCCTTAATCGTCGTCTCACCCACCTTGCCAACAAATTTAGCACTCGTTTACAATTGGCTATACTGAAATAATTTACAAAGCCGCGCACCACTGGATTGAGTCTTTTTATTACTTCAATTAAGTTCATGCCACTATTTCGCTTTGTTAATCGTTT
>NZ_AUTL01000254.1:0-3293 GCF_000498015.1 Pseudoalteromonas sp. TAE79 | reverse complement strand
CTAAGTATAGGGCGTTGCGCTATTTTGCACGCTGACCCACCAATACTGCCGAAACAGGTTACGGTTAGTTGTGTACCTCTAACTTCTTATGGCTTCCTTCAGACCCCACCGTTGGCCAGTGATGCCCTTGCCATTCAGATTATCTTCCCCTTAGTCAGGGTGATAAGGCATCTTTCAGCCTATCGGGTTTGCCAGCTTCGCTGGGCAAACAAAAAAGCAGCTAAAAAAGCTGCTTTATAATTCCAATGATTTATTTAAATATTAAAGGCTGTAGTCAACAACCTTCATACCTAATTTTTCAAGCTCTGGGCGAAGTGTTTTAGCATCACCCACTACTAAATAAATCATATCTTTAGTGTTTAAGTGTTTTTTAGCTAAGGCGTTAACTTCTTCTTTGCTAATATTGCTAACAATCTCATTTCTTTCTTTTACAAAGCTAGGTTTTAAATCGAACTCTAATATTTGTGCTAAAAAGCCAAGTTTTGCATTAGGCGTTTCGTATTTAAGCGCATCTTTTTGATTGATAGCCTTACGCATAAACATAAGCTCTTCGTCAGTGACACCGTTTTGAGCATAGTTATTAAGCTCATTAGTAAACTCTGTAATAGACGCTGCAGTAGAGTCGGCTCTCACCGCTGCAGAAGCGGTAAAGCCACCTGATGTTTTATCACCCCAGAAACGAGAGCGAGCACCGTAAGTGTAGCCTTTATCTTCTCGTAAATTTAAATTGATACGGCTGTTAAACGTGCCACCAAGTGCAAAGTTCATCAAGTTAGCTTTAAAGAACTCACCTGTAATATCTTCAACCATATCGCGTTTACCAATACGAATTTCTGATTGAGGAGCGTCTGGTTTATCAACCAAATAAATTACATTAGTTTCTACTTTAGGTTCACTGAAATCAACCGCTACTAAGCTCGATTTACCTTTCCAATTTGTAAGTGTAGCTTTAATCTTTGGCTCAATTGTTGACTCTTTTAAATCAGAAACAATAATTACTTGAGCGCCCTGCGGTTTAAAGTTTGCGCTATAAAAAGCTTTAACGTCAGCAAGTGTAATAGCCTCTATACTATTAAGCGTTCCAGTACTTGGAAGTGCAGCTATATTGTTGCCATATAGTAATTTACTATATGTATTAGATGCTAAATACCCAGCATCCTTCATTGAATGTTGAATATTTTGAATGATTTGCTTTTTATTACGCTCAAAGTCATCGGCATTAAATGCAGGTTTAAATAATTTCTCTTCAACAAGCTTTAGCGTTGCATCTACATTCTTGGTTAAGCTAGAAACATACACATTTGTATGTGTTTTATCTGAGTAGATACTTACCTGGCTACCCAGTTTTTCAAGCGCGTTACTCATTTGCTCTGTAGTGTAGTTTTGCGTTGACTCGCTCATTAACGATGCAGTCATTGACGATAAACCCACTTTACTAGCTTGCTCATTATACAAGCCACCCGGAACTTTAATAAAAATAGCGGTGGTTGGCGTTTCTGTACTTTGCGTACCTAATATTTTAATACCGTTTTCGGTCTTAGTTTGCCAAAGAGAAGGAACATCAACAGCAGGATTTGCGCCGGCTACAGGGTGAATACTTCGATCAAATGTTTCAACAGCTCCTCGTGCTACTAAATCATCAGCTGAAGTTGTAGATGGACCTCCAAAATCATGCGCTTTAGGCGTAAAGTTATCTGGGGCAGCTATAAGTTGAGTTTGACCTTCTGGCACAACACTCATAATAACGGCAGATTTACCTTTGATATATTGATTAAAAACACGCATAACATCAGCTTTTGTAACTTTGTTATAACGTGCAATCTCATCTTTCGCTGAGTTTGGGTTACCTGTAAACGTTTCAGATGCGGCTAGTTGAGAGACTTTTCCTGATACGCTTTGCAGACCAAAAATTGCACCTGACTCTATTTTAGCTTTTACTTTATCTAAATCATCTTGTGTAACGCCACGCTCTTCAAATTCAACAAATGAATCACGAATGATTTTTTCCATATCAGCTAACGTTTTCCCTGCTGTAGGATTTGGTAAAGCATAAAGACTAATTGAACACGCTAACTCTTGGCATGGATGATTTGCACTTGCTTGAACAGCAAGTTGAGTTTTAACTAGGTTTTTGTATAGTAGTGAATTATTACCTCCACCTAATATTTCAGCAAGTATATCAAGAGGTGCTTCATCTTCAGAGCGAGCATAAGTCGTTGGGAAACTCATACTTAATAAAGGTAAATGTACCTTATCTTCCATTGAAATATATCTATCGGCATCTAGTATTACAGCTGTTTTTTCAACTTTAGGGATTTCAGGGCCTTTTGGAATTGGTGCAAAGTATTTAGTAACTAATGGTAGTATTTCATTAGCGCTGATGTCACCACCAATGGTAAGCGTTGCATTATTTGGTCCGTACCATTTTAAAAAGAATGCTTTCAAATCATTTACATTTACGCGATTTAAATCGTCCATAAAACCAATTACAGGCCATGAATATGGATGGCCGTCTGGATACATCGCTTGAGCAACACGTTCACCTAAACGACCATAAGGGCGATTATCAACACGTTGGCCGCGCTCGTTTTTTACTGTTTCGCGTTGTACTTCAAATTTTTCTTGGGTTACAGCATCGAGTAAAAAGCCCATTCGATCAGCTTCTAGCCACAACATTTTTTCTAATTGATTTACAGGTACTGTTTCAAAATAGTTTGTTCTATCTGAGTTAGTTGTACCATTTAAAGTACCGCCTGCTTCAGATATTATTTTAAAATGTTCCTCATCAGCAACATTCTCTGAACCTTGAAACATCATATGCTCATCGAGTAGGGTGAGGCTTTTGCCTCATCCCTCTCACAGAACCGTACGTACGGGCCTCGTATACGGCTCCTGTATTCTTCTATCCCTTCGGCTTATTTTCTAAACGCCGATTGAGCAAGCCATCCTGTACTTACTTTTTCCATTGAATATAAACCTTGCTCCTCAAACCATTGGTTTGGCATCGCTACATTCGATAATGGACTTAGAGAGTTTCGCCATGAGTTCATTTTGATGAACTTAAATGGCGGCTTTTTCCCTAATTGTTTTAGTCGCTTATGCAACCTCGCTGGGTTTTTCCACAACCTTAACTGAATTGCCCTTAATCGTCGTCTCACCCACCTTGCCAACAAATTTAGCACTCGTTTACAATTGGCTATACTGAAATAATTTACAAAGCCGCGCACCACTGGATTGAGTCTTTTTATTACTTCAATTAAGTTCATGCCACTATTTCGCTTTGTTAATCGTTT
>NZ_AUTL01000253.1:0-17229 GCF_000498015.1 Pseudoalteromonas sp. TAE79 | reverse complement strand
CCCAGCCGTAACGCGATTTGATGTTATTAAATTCGTTTTGAAACCAGCCCAGGCTTTTACCTTCGCTTATGGCTTTGTCTACTGAGGTGTAAAAGTCGTTAAGCATGTCGGCTTTGGTAACACCTGCCACCATAAACGCGCGGTTATGGGCGTTTTTCCATACATCATCCCAGCTGCTGCTAGGTGTATTTAGCTTTTGCCTAAAAAACTTTATCCCTTCGTCAAACGGCAGTGAGCCGTATCTAACAGCCATTTAACGGCCCTCATCCACTTCTAGTGCGCCTAGTAATTCGCTGGCTGCCATGGCCTTTGCCATTAGCTCGCTAAAGCCCTTTGTGCTTATTTGTGGCTCAAGGGCTAGTATGCCGTCGCGTATTTCTTCTAAACTGCTGGCGTTTTTAACCAGTTCGGTTACGGCATCGCTCATGCTGTTTAAGTGGGTTTGTGCTTGTGCGGCTAGCTGCTCGGCCAATAGGTCGGCGTTGTCTTTTTGTGGTTCGGTTTTAAGTGCTGCAAACCCTTTTAGTGCGGCGCTTTGTTCGGTTGGCGCGGTGAGTGGTGCAATGCTTAAAATAGCCTCGCCCTTTTCTGGTAGCGGTATTTGGGTTTTTTCGCTTACCCAACTAACTGGTACTGGGTAGTTAGCTTCGGTGAGTATTTTAAGCGCAGGTGCAAGTACGGCTATGTCGTCTGCTTCGCTGGTGTCGAATTTAAAGCGAGGTATACGGCGTGCGCCTGAGTAGCTTTTAGAGTTAAGTGCGTGCATTGGGTAAATAATATCGCGCGTTATGGTGTTGGCTACTTGTTTTAAATCGCTTTCTGTTATGTCGTTTAGTACGTCCATATGCACACTACCCAGCGCGTTAGTGCTGGTTTTACCGTCCGCTTGGCTGGTAAGCGTTGCGCCTAACACGGCTTTACTTTGGGTGGTTTCACACCATTTGATCATGGCTTCAAATGGGTCGGATTGACCATTAGCAGCATTTTGAAAATCGATTTCCATGCCTTTGGGGATAATACCGCCTGCGTTATGGCCGATGCTAAGCACGGCGCGTAACAAAGTGGCTTTTTCGTCTTCGCTTGCGCCATTAGGGTATTTACCCAGACGTAGCGGTAAGCCGTAAATTTCTAAAAATTCGGCTAGGTCGCGTATTGAATAGTTTTTAAATAAGTACGGCCATGCCACGGTTGAGGTTAACCCAGTGCGGTGTATATACCCCGATTTACTGCGGTGAACATGCGCACACCAACCAAACGGATTTAGCGCTTGGCCTGTGTAGCTGTTATCGCGCAGCATAAGCTGATTGCGGTTGTCGGGGTGGGTTTGAAATAGATTTTGATCGCGAAATTCGTAACCGGTAATAATATGCTCGCCGTTATCAAATGCCCAATTAAGCTCGTTACATGAAAACGATTTTAGTATGGCGTCGCTACAATCAAATAGCAGGTCGTCTAACCAGGTGGCATCTTCTAATATTTCTTGAATTGCTGCGGCGTCTTTTTCTTCTTGCTCTGTGGCGTTGCGCGGCGGTTCTACTGACCAGTCGTATTTTAACCAGCCTCTGCGGCGTTTTGTTAGTTCGCTAAATAGGTGGCCGTCTTTGTCTTCCATGTCTTTTGCGAGGTCTGCCATGGACGCTAAGTCTCCGGCTTCTGCGTCTTTTAAAAGCTGCGACAGTTTTGCTGGGGTAAGCGCTTCGCTCGGATGCTCGGCGTACTGGCGCATTAACATGCCAATGCGGCTGTCTTGCTCGGTTTGTACTTGCTTAAAGTCGGTTGAATTTAGCGGATTTCCGTGAATGTCTACTATTTGGTTCATGGGTTTACTCTAACTTTAATGATGGGCTTAACGCTTAGCACGTATACATCTAGCGTTTTAGTGTGTTGGTGGGCCTTGGCTAAACTGGCGGCTGTTATATCTAGTTGTTGTACTTGTGCGGTGAATATCTCTTGATAGAACACTCTAAAGCGCGGCATTACCAAGCAGCCTTACGATCACTTGCAAAGTCGTCGCTGTGGTCGGGGCGCAAGCTATTAGCGGCTTNGCTTGCTGGGCTTTACTCGGCAGTGGTGTGTATTCTATGGCGCTGCCGTCCATTTCAGCGGCACGTATAAGCATGGCAATTGATACCGCGCTATCGCCGTGGCGTTTGTTGCCATCGGTGCCGGTGTTTTTACCTTTATCGACCTGCGCAATACCGTTTTTAAGTTTAATTTGACCTAAGTCGTCTAGTACGTCTTGGTCTTTAGGTAACGTTATGTTATCGGTTTCAAA
Source organism: Pseudoalteromonas sp. TAE79 (assembly GCF_000498015.1). Taxonomy (NCBI): domain Bacteria; kingdom Pseudomonadati; phylum Pseudomonadota; class Gammaproteobacteria; order Alteromonadales; family Pseudoalteromonadaceae; genus Pseudoalteromonas; species Pseudoalteromonas sp. TAE79. Next base: position 14,954 of record NZ_AUTL01000253.1, on the reverse strand, counting down.
GTAGTCTTTTAGTTTTGGCATCCATTCGCGATACCAGGCTTGTGATAAATGCACGCTATCTACTAGCTCGGTGCCGTATTTTAGGCTTGCGGCTTCGGCTAAGTAACCACCGTTACCTGTGGCGTCAAACGCTAGGCCGCGTAGTTTTGGTAAACGGTCACAAATATACAGCATGATTTGCTTTTGCTGCTCGTAAGTAACGTTGCGTAGCTCTACCATAAACGGCACGGTTAGGCTGGTGTCTTGGTTTATTTCACCAATACTGAATACGGTTAAATCGCCTTTACGTGCAAAATCCTCACCAAAGGCGTGAGTTAGATCAGGATTTAACCTACTTATTAAATCGTCAACATTTTGCTCGCACCACGTACTAACATCTTTTACGCGCTGCTCTTCTGTCCAACTTTCAAAGTCGGTGGGGGCTTCGTAGCGTAGTACTTTGCAGTCGTCGCTTAGGGCACGTTCACGCAATCGGCGGCTTAGGTATTGCCCTGCGCCTTGGCTTGGTACGCAGTATAGCTCTTCATTTGCGGCATCTGCTGTGGGGTAAAAATCAACTTGATTAGCTAGCCAGGCGTCTTCTTTGGCTTGCGTCCAGGTTTGCCCACTAACCAAACAAATACGTTTATATAGGCCGTGCTTTAACGCTTTATCAATGGGGATATGATGCACGGAATACTTTTTAGTGCCGCGCCTAGCTTGGGTTATTAGGGTGTTAAATAGGTTATCTACGCCGTTATGGGTCGAAATAATACGTACTCGCCCACCCCACATGGTAAGGGCCATGGCAGCTTTTAGTACTTCGTCTAGCTTGTCGTGGAATGCGGCTTCGTCTATTACTACGTTGCCTTGGCGGCCACGCAAGTTACGTGGGTTAGAGCTTAGGGCAACAATTTTTTTACCTGTGTTCGGAAACTTAATTTCAAAGGTATTGATTGATCGCTTTGTGCCGTCTGGGTCTTTTTCTTCAAAAATGCCCTCTTCCACTTCGCCCATTACCATGTTGAGCTTTTGCGCCCAAAATGCACAGGCGTCTATAAACTCCTTTGCCATTTCTTTATCTGAGCCAAGGTAATAGGTATTTTGACCGTTGGCGGCTGCNCTGCCGCTGCGCATAGTACGTCGTCTAGTGCTTCGGCAAAGGTTAACCCAGTACGGCGCGACTTTTCGGCAATTTTTACTATTGCTTTGTCTTCCATCCATGCTTTTTGATAGCCAAAAAGTATGTCGGTGCCCATGGCAACCGCTAACGAACCTGATACTTTACTAAGCGGTAGCTCGTTGGTTTGGGTCACGCTTTGCGCTGTGCTAGTCATGCTTTAGCCCTAATATGTCGCGTTTGAAAAATGCCAGCATGTCGTCTGCGGTTTGCGGTAAGTTTTCGTTTTTAACCTTTTGGTCTAGGTCTTTGGCGAGCTTTTGCGCGTAGGCTTTTTCTATTTCTTGCTGGCGTTTGTGTGCGGCCATGGCGGTTTGCTCTAGGCGCTGGGCTGCTAGCATGGCGTCTTTTATGGTGTCTATGTCTACCGCTGCGTCTTCGTCGGGGTTCATCATTTGTTGCTGCATAGCACGGAACAACTGAGAACGGCCCATTTCTAAAATAAGCTTGGTGGTATCGCCTGTGGGCTTTTCGCCCAGCTCTGCGGTGAGTGCTTTGGTTGACTCGCGCAGGTCACGTAGCTTTTGGCCTATGGCTTCGGTTTTTTGCGCATGGCGACTTAAGCCACTGCGGCTAATGGTTGCGCCCTCGTCTAAACCCGATTCAATAATAAGGCTGTTAACTGCGTCGAGTATTTCGCCCTGGCTAAAGCGTTTGTCGCGTAGCATTGAGTCAAGCTGCTTTTTAATGTCTTCGGGCAATAAATCAACTTTGCTGGGTTGGCCTCTGCGGATTGATTCACTCATGGTTTACCCTCGTGGCCCTGGGCGCTTGATGCCAGGTACAACACTTATGCCCTCAGCAACATCGATGCCTGATTGCGTAATACGGGCTACCCAGGTGTTTTCTGTGAGTTTATCAAGTGTTATATAGCCGTTTTGCTCTAACCAATTGAGCAAGGTTTTAAGCTGATCGCGACTGCAACCCAGTGCGTAGCGCTGTAGTACATCGGCTAGCATGCTGGTGTTAGCGCCAAAATCGGCGGATTCTTTTAGCGTTATAAGTATGCTAATTCGTTGGTGTTCGGCTTGAACTTGTAACATTGCCATGGTGGTTTTTCCTATGGATGGGGCTTAAGGGCTGGCACGGTTTCCTCTACTGGTTCGCCGCATTTCATGCAGCGATACAGCGTGTAATCGGTTATGCCTTTATTAAAATCGTTGGTGGTAACAACCTGAGCGTGTATGTTTTTATAGCAAGCCTCGGTTTTATTTGTGCCTGTAAGTACGGTGATTTTTGCGCCGCATTGGCACTTGTCGTTAACTATCGCCACTGCGCGTGCCTCTTAGTTCGTTTTCCATTAGTAAGTCGGTGAGTCGCTTTATGTCGGTGAGCTGTGGATTTAGTACGTCAATTTTGCCACTCACCTCAATCAGGCGTTTATCTAGTTCGTGTAGGTCATCGGCGTTAGGCAGGTCTTTTACTGTTTTTTCTACCGCACTTAAACGGCTTTCTAACACTTCATGCACCTTTTTAGTTACAAAAGTACTGCGTAGCCATGCCAATGCGCCTGCGCCAACTATGGCTACACAAACGGTTATAAATGCCTTTTGCCACTCCAAAATAAATTCCATGTTAGTGCCTGTAATGCTGTTGTTGTATTTCAATAAGTGATTGGCAATCAACACAGGTGCTACAGTTTTTAACTGCGTCACGGCGTTGCTTTGGTATGTCTATGCCGCACTCTTGGCAGTGCATAAACGTCGCCCCTGGTTTATTTGCTTGTTCGCGTTGAATAGATAGCGCGGCATCTAGCAGGTGCTGGTCTATTTTTTGCGCGTCGTCAACTTTGCTCAATGTGGCTTCCTTACTTTTTCAATTACGTTTTTAATACTTTGCTTAACGCTTGGCGCGGCCTTTTCAACGGTGCGGCCAATAACGTAGCCACCTATGCCTAATTGCAGTAAGTCCCATGCCTGCGCTGATAAGCGAAAAGCCAACCAACCAAATGAGTCAAAGCACACCAACACTAAAAACGTAAGCATGGTGATTGGCCGCCAATTACGCTGTAGCCAGCTTTCGCCATTGGCCTCTGCGGTAATTATTTGCGATTTCGCCTCTAGTACTTTGCCTTGTAGCTCGACAATTTTGCCCTCTAGCTCTAGCACTTGGCTTTGAGCTGTGTTTTCAATACGCTTAAGTTCGTTGGTAACGGCTTGGCGTTCTTCGTCGCTGGTAAAGAGATCATCAATTAAATTGGTGATTGGCTCGACCACGTTAAACCAGTTTTTAATTGCCATTTTTATCTTCCTTACAAAGTCGGTGTTGGCGCTTGTGCTCTTTTTTAATTGCGTCCTGCAAGGCGTGCCATACCTGTTTAGCTTTGGGGTTGGCGTTTAACATTTTGTTGGTAAATGACTCGGGGTGCTGTGAGTTGTACTTTTTGCCCGTGGCCTCTTCGTAGCTTGGCTTAACTACGTGCTGCTCTATTTCGCTAAACACTAAGGTAAGTGCTAGCTCTTTAATAACGGTATTTTGCGCTGTGGTAAGCGGTTTTACTTTAGCGACCATTAGACTCTCCAAAGCGTTTTGCAAGGGCTTCACGGGCGTTTTTGTAGCTTTGCTGGCCGTCTACGCGCAGCTGTATGTCGATGGTTCTAACCGATTGCCAGCCTTTGTTAAAGTGGCTTTGCATGGTACCGCAATGGCTGTGCATTGGTATTTCGCGGGGGTCGAATGGCATGCTGTGCATGCGGGCGTCAACTTCTAATTCCATGCGCTTCTCGCGGCCTTTTTGATAGGACCAATCCCAACTTTTACCCATTACGCCGCCTCGCTTAACTGATTTACTGCAAATTCGGTTACATGGGCTAGGCGGTTATACCAGCCCTCTAAGTTTGGTTTTTGGCTGGCATCGTTTGCACAAATGCGGGCGTACTTTCGGCCACGGTTTACGCTGAGCAATATGGTTAGGCTAAGGGCTGGACGCTCTAGGATAGCGGCTAGGGTTTTTGGCCCCATGCGACCATCGGGCTTTGAGTTGACTAATCGCTGGGTGAGCATGGCCATGGCGGGTGCGCCGTGCTGTACTGCGCCATCTAGCAGCATAAAGTCAACACCTGCGGGGCTTTGCTCGCAGTACATGGCACGCCAATAATCACGATGATACAGGCTTATCGCTTTAGCAAGCGTTAGGTTTTTAATATCTACAGTTGGGTAAGCGCGTTGGCTTATGCCGTATTTGGTAAGCCCGCCACGATCTGATGCTACGTTATTTAAACCGCCATCGCTGCGCAAGCCTCCCTCTAAATACAAGATAGGTAATATGCACTGGGCAAATTTAAGCGAGTACGGGGCAAGCGCGTTTTGCACTTCGGGTACTTGTTTAAAATAATTTAAGTTGAGTGGGTTGAATACGAACATACCGAAAAGCCTTGTTGTTTTTCGGTATTGTGGGGGGTTGTGCTTAGGTGTTGGCCGTGCGGGGTTTCGGGAAAGTTTAGCTAAAAAGTAGACAGCAACAGTAAAGTTTTTTATGGTACTGCAAGTTTTATTTTTTCGCTAGTTACCATTTAAAAGGACTTAATTTATGAAATACCCAGCCTTTGCCTTCCTTGCTTTATGCGCTTTACCAAGCCACGCAAAAATTTACCAATGTATTGTTGACGATGTGCCCACATTTAGCCAAACGCCCTGCGCACCGGATGCTAAAGAATTGCATTTAAAGGTAACAAAAGCCCCTGATACTCGCGCTGCAAGCAATGATATTTTGCAGCAATGCACTGAACTTGCAAAAAATAATGGCTGGCGTGATCCTGATTCATTTATGGTTGTGTCGCATGAAAAGCAGTGGCGTGATGATGCTAGCGGCGCTCGATTGGTTTTAGCTATGCAAGTAAACGCTAAAAATGGGTATGGCGGTTATGGTAAAGCAAAGCCGTTTAATTGCTTTTTAAATCACAGTGGTACGGGTTTAAGTAATGTTCAAAGGTGGGTTAACTGATCAATAAAAAAGCCGCGTAAAGCGGCTTTTTTTATTGGTTTTGTTTCTTAAACCTGGACCAATCAAGTTCTTTTACTTCTTCAACCAAGCTGTTTATATACCTTAACCTTTTTAATGCTCGGCTTAGGTTTTGTTGAGGCACTTGATTTAATGATGCTGCCATAGGCTCGCTAATGCCATTACAGAGGCAATCATATATAGCGGCTTTAATTGGTTCACTTGTTAAGCGTGTTATTTTTATTAACACTGCAACACGTTCCGGTGATTCTTTTCCGTTAATTAAAGCGTACATACTAAACCACCTTTAAATTTGATTATTGGTAAGCATTGCAGGGCGCTTAAATAAAAGCGCTCTGCATTGCAGGTCATCTATGCTGGCTGTTCTGCCATTGATTGATACTACTTTTAAGCCACCGCTTTGGTCTCTACTTTCTATTGTTTTGTAGCCATCTTGTTCTTTAATGTTTTTTAACCAGCTGGCTGCACGATTGGTTGATACACCAAACACTTGAGCTAAGGTAAGTGAGTTGTAAAACTGCTGGGTTTGTAGCATTTTTTCAGCGGCGTTTATTGTGCTGCTCATTGGCTTAGCTCCTTTACTTTTTGTTGTAGTTCGGTGATGCCTTGTAACAACTTATTTGGCTGATGAATAAGCATAAACTCTAAATCGCCTGCTTTTACCCCTTCAAGGGCTGCGGGGGTTTTAGCTATAAGCGGTGCGCCTACCTCGTCTATAAATTTGTTTTCGTCTTGCATAACATGCAGCTGTATTTGTATGTCGGTGTGCTGTTCTTGCAGTGTACCCAATAGCACGTAGTTGTTTGGGTGTTTACCCTCTAGCATATCCACTATTAGCGTATCTACGCACTCTACGGCTTNGGCTACGTTTACTGCTTCGCTCATTGGCGCTTTACTCATGGTGTTGCTCATTAAAATAGTCTCCGTTGGCGGCGTTCGGTTTCTACGATGCGTTGGTGCTGGATTATTTCAGCTATACGGCGCTCTGTTAGTTTAAATTTATTGGCAAGCTGTTCTATGTTGTTGCCTTTGTATTCTTGCCATATTTGTATATCGCGTAGGGCTGCTTTTAGGCGTTGGTCGGTGGGTATGTAAACATCGCGCCCGCCAAAGTAATGGCCTATTGCTAATGTTATGGCCTCGCCTACCCCTTGCGGGTTGTTTACACTGGCTTTGGTTAGCTGCGATTCGATAAGCAGTGCAAGCGATTGTAGGTTGCTAGGCCAGCGTTTACGTACTTCGGCTGCGTCCTCAGTAGATAGCTTGCTTAGGCAGTCTTGCAGCTGCTCTACGCTTTCACCAAACAGCTCTGATTGTTGTTCGCTCATAAACCACCTCGGTTATATCTAATTGTTAAAAATGAAAGTTCATTATTAAAATCGTTGAGTTCATCACGGGTTGAGTTTTCAGCATCAAAAACTTTCATTGGGTCTTTTTTCATTAATTTGAGTGCGGCTTTTTCTTGGTTTGCTAGCTCATCAAATTCGTTCACTCTTTTTTCAAACTCGCCCGATTGCAATATTTCACTAGCTTTACGCCTTACCTCAGAAATTTTTGAAGTCGCATTTATAAAGTCCTCTGATAACTGGGCGGCTTTTTGCGCTTTTAGCGTTAAACGCTTTTGCTCTTTTTCTAACGCTTGCAATACAAGCTTTTGGCCTAATCTCATTTATCCTCCTTATTCACTTTTGCACCGTAGCGGCTCATTTGTTCTAAATAAGCTTGGTGGTTTTGTTGCTCACTCATTTCTAAGCCCTGGCGTTTTACTTCCATACTGCGGCTACGTTCTGCTGCGGTTGGCTGCACTATTTGCTCTAGTGAGGTGGTGAGCACTTGTTTTAAGTAGTTATGGTTTGCAAGCGGTTTTATATTTGGCTGACCTACTCGCTTTGCCATGATTGAGTTAGCGGTTTGCTCCATAGCGTGGCCCAGTGCTGCAACGTTTTCGGTTAGGGCAAGTACTTCACGGGCTAGCTTTACTGCACGTGTGGCGCTTAAGTCCTGCTTTGCTGGGCGAAATAGGGCTAAGTAGCCGACTAATGCCTGGGCTGTGCGTTTATTGATGCTAGCTACGATACTTAATAGCTCTTTGCCTGCGTCGTCTTGCACTAGTTGATCTAGGCTTAGGTGGCTTTTACACACGGGGCAACGGGTTAATTTCATTTGTGCTTATCTCAAATATGTTGCATACGGCTGGGTATGATTTATGGGGTACAGTGCTAAGCGGTATAGGCCGTGCGTAAGTTTGGCCTGATACAAGGCAGTTAAATGCTTCGTACGCTTGCATGTTGTTTGCTTTTAAATGGTTTAACATTTCGCGTTTATGCCATTTTTTAAGCGGCTCTAGCACTTGTATGGCTTGCGTGAGCGTTAAAAACTGGGTGTGGTAGCTCACGTTTGCGCCTACCTTGGCACGATTTAGCATGCGGTTTACGTAGGCGTCTAGCGCGGTTTCTGAGCCATCGCGCACAAAGCTTTGTTTGTGCATGGTGATCCAAATTGCGCGTATTTTGTTTATTTCGCCTAGTTGCGTTGATGACGATTTAGGGCTTAAACGGCGTTTAGCCTTTGTTTTAAACCCTGCTTTTTTAAAGTGTTCTAACACTTTGTTTAGCTCTGGCAAGCTCATTTGGCTGCATGATGTTTTGCCCGCTGCGCCAAGTAGTGCGGCGCGGTAGGTGTCGTCGTCTAGCCCTAGCTGCCCTTTAGCAATGTGAATTAGCTGAGTTAACTTTGCTTTAGTCATTTTTAAACTCTTCTAGCTGCGCACGTAGGCTTAAATAGCTTTGACCTATGTCGTTGGCTTCTTGGTCTGTAAACATGCTGGTGTCTACTGCTAGCTTGTGTGAGCACTCTAAAAACTTAACGAGTGCAACAAGCTGTTTTAGCTCTAATGTGGGCTGTATTAATAGGGCCATATGACCTCCTTTTGTTGCTTTATTTTTATCAAAATGCTTTTTGTTTTAGGTAAAGCACTTTGATAAAAAGCCGCATCCGTGCGCGCTTTTTGGTTACTTAATTAGGCTTTGTGGTTGGGCCTAGTGTTGTTGGGTTTACACTTACCAGTTGGCTTTGCACTACAAAGGTGATGTTTTGAAATACAAAGTTAATACTTACTGGTTCTTTACTTTGAGCGACCTGATTTACGATGTTTTGTAGCTCGCTGTGTTCGCTTACTTGAATTGTTATGCCTTCCATGAATTGCTCCTTATAGCTTTGCTATGTCGAGTGATATAGCGTGTTCGTGCTCGCCTATGGTTTCGTAAAAACGAATAAAGCGGGTTGAGTCCATTACCAGTATAGAGTCGGCTATTATGTCCATTGCACGCTGCCATTTACCGGTTTCGTCGGTGATTTTAAGACGGCGCAAGCCAAGTACTTTTTGCACTGAAACTTTGCCTTTTTTGTCGGTGGCAAAGGTTTGTTCAATAATGAGTTTTAGGTTTTCGTTTGCGCCCTCGCTCCATTCGTTTAGGCACTCGTCTATTAGCTCTTTAGCTACAAGCAGCTCGGGGCCAAGCTCTATGCTTTCTTGCACTTGGAGGGTTACTTTTTGTTTGTGATCAAAACTGCGTAGCGTGACGTTACCTTTAGTGCCGCCCAACTCAACCGCGTACTCTTGCGCTAGTAGGGCTATGAATGCGTCAAACTCGCTCATTTGCTGCTTTTTAAACTCAGCGAGTGCTTTGCTTTGCTCCTTGGCTTTAGCTATGGCCGATTGCACAAATTCATGGCGAATTATGTCGGCTGGGCGTATCGCTTTAACGGGCACCTGGTGGCCTTTTTGATTAATTAAAAATTCTTGTGGCATAGTGGTTTATCCTTCTATAAACATGACAATTTGGCCGTGTAATTTGGCTGGGCGAACTTGTCGCGTTCGCCCGTTTTTTGTTTCGGTTATTACGGGTAAATGTGCTGGGGCNCCTGCCACTTCAATTACATGGCGGCTAAATCCTTGGTGTGTGTCTAGGATTTGTAACCCTTGTTTTTGTAACTCTTTTAGTGCGTTGCGTAGTTGCATGGTTATTTACTCCCGCATATTTTTGAGTGTGGGCAACCGTTACGACAGGCTCTATAAAGCGCTACGCGTACATGGTTGGTTGCTGCGAACTTTCTGTTTTGGTGTTCTAGGCATACGTTCAGCGGTATTTCGTCCAAGATTGGGCAAGTTACTGTTGATGCCATAAATACACCCTCTACACGCTGCTGTATTACGTGTGTAGAGGCTTTGTATTTGTCGTTTACTACTTGGCTTACTGTGGCTTTACTTACGCCTAGTTTTTCGGCAACGCTGCGCATGCCTTGCTTTGCTACTTCGTCTTTTAAGACGTGTAGCCAATTAGTTGTTGAAGTCATGCGCTTCTCCCAGTGTGACGGGCGCTATTTTTACGGTTTTACGTTGCACGGCGTTAAACTCAACTAGCTCGTTTGTGTTTGGATCAAATACGCCTGTTGCTTTTGGGATCGGGCGTTTGGGACCGGTATTTTTAAGTATTCGGTATATGGTTGACTCTCCCGCTCGCTCAATGACTGAGCCTGTACGTGGGGCTGATTTAACAACAAATATGTACCCTACTTTTTTTAAAATTGAGATATATGAACGCGCTGAGGCTACCGATATATCGGCGGNTGCTAGCCACTTGCCCTGCGTCAAATTCATTTAGGATTCGCATTGATTGCCACATGCGCTGTCTCCCTGAGTTTTTTTGCTTTGCATCGCTTTTATTTACTTGTTTAAACGGCTTATATTCTGCGTTTATAACGGTGTAAGTGATGTGCTCGTAATCAACATGTTCGGCTATTGCTTTTGCTGCTACTAGGCGCTTTGCAAAGGCTTTTAAACTGTCGAGTGTTGTGTGCTCTATGGCATCGCGCACTTGTTGCAATGAGAATGTTTTTAAGATTCTCATTGCTTGCCATGCGTCTTTTAGTTGTGGGCGGCTCACTAATTTCTCCTTACGCTTTTTTAAGGAAAAATTCTTTATTGCCCCACTGTTGTAGGTCGATGCTCGTTAACCCATTCGCCAGTGCAAAGGCTTCTATTTTTGATAGTCCTGTGATGATGCGACGTACCTCGCCGTCGGTGTCGCTAAGCAGCTGGCTTAGTAGGTCGTCTTGTATTGTTAGCGTTGGCTCTATCACTGCATTGACGATTATTTGCAGGTCTTCGCGCTGGGTTGGCTGGAACTCTAACCATTCTGATATGCGGTTATAAAATTGGCGGTGACGCTGTAATTTACGGCGTACTGATTCCATGCCAATAAGTACTACTGGGCAGTTGGTTAGGTCGTGAATGTCGCGCACGATTTCGAGTGTATTTTTGTCGTTTAATAGGTAGTCGGCTTCGTCTATAAACAGTGGGCGATTGTGTATTGCCATATGCTCTATGATGTAGTTAAGCATGGCTTCACGGGTGTATATATCAGGGCCACTTAGCTCTTTAACTATTTGACGTAGCAACTGGGCTAATGTCATGCCCGATGTAGCACGAATGTAGATGCCGTCGCAGCGGTTAACCAACCATGCTGTTGCGGTGGTTTTACCAAGACCTGGATCGCCGTAAATAAGGCCAATACCTGGCACGCCATGAGCGCGCTGGTTTAGCGCTTCTACCATCATTTGTGTGGCTACTACGTTGCTTACGATTGCTATTTTAGTTTTCATGGTTTTTCCTTTTACTGGTTATGTAATTTTGTGGTTGCAGCAGGTGCTGGATTCATGTCGTTTAGTAGGTCGTCTAGGCGCTTTGATGTGGCGCGATTGTTTTGCTCCCACGTGTTAAGCCATAGCGCGTCTACATCACTTAACTGATTTTCTAGGCGCTGCTTTTTATGAAACATGGCTTTACTTTGCGGGTTGTCGAATAGCGGTGTTGGGTTTACGTTTGCTACTGCTATTTCTTCATCCAACTGCTTACGACGTTTTTCAAACTCGCTTAATTGCTCGTCGCTAAAGCCAACTGCTGGCTTGCTGTCTAGCGCTTTTATTGCTGATTGCGTTATGACGTTGGTGTGTTCAACCGACTGTTTAGGCAGTGTTGAAAGTGCTTTATTTTGGGTTGTGTAATGCCCTAACACTTCGTTTGCTATGTCTGATACGTTGACACTTTTAGCGGTCTTTTTAAGCTCTTTTAGCTGGCGCGATGTTTCGGCAGATTGGCTGCGTTTTGCATGGTGCGCGACGTCTTGGCGTGTCATGCCCGCAGACTCTATTTCGTGGTCTACCGCGATACAAATAAACTCGTTATTTATGCGGTTAAACACGTAAATACGGCCTACGTTTTTAGGGTCCCATTTACATAACACTTCATCGCCTACGATTGCGCCTAGCTCTGGTGCAATATAGAAACCACCACTTAGTTTTATGCCCTCTTTACCAACCATGCGTAAACCGCGATTTGATGGTATTGGCTGTAGCATTACATCAAGCAAACGCTCGTCTTTGATCACTTTGATTTGGTCGCGACTTGCTGCGAATAAATCGAATGGTGTTTTGTTGCCTACATTACTATGCGGTTTATGGTGGTAGCGGTTTTCTATCCAGTTATCTACGAACTCTTGCAACTGCTGCGCAGTCATATTGATTTCGATTGCTGACTTATCACCGCCTTGCTTTGCTAATAAGCGCTGTGCAAAGGTTTTACGCGCTTCAATTGCCTGGCGTTCTGAAACGTTGTGACCAATGTAACCGGTTAATAGCTCAGCTATGTCGTGCGAAAACGTTTTAAAAAACCGCTCTATATATGGCTTTTCTTCACCTGAAAACGGGCGTGTTGTTTCGTGCTTTATGTCGAGCGCGTCAAACACGCTTTTTATCTGTATTGAGGTGTAGTCTTTACCGTTGTCGGTGCGAGCAATTTCGGGTATGCCCCAGTCGAGTATTGCTTTGCGGATAACTAAACAAATACCGGTGCTGTCACTGGTTGGGTGAATAACGACTTTTGCACGGCGGCTAAATACGTCGATAATTCCGATTAGTGAGTGGCGGCCATCGGTTAGCATTACGTCTGATGGGGTTGAATCGAACTCCCACAATTGGTTAAGACGTTTTACGTTTTCGTCCATTTTACCCATGGCGCTCATATACTTGTTTTTCCAAGCATCTGGGTTTGCCATTTTGGTATAAAGTGCGCTGTTTTCGCGCTTCCAACGTGTTAGCCAATCGCGAATTGTGGTTTCTGCTGGTAGTGCTTTACCTACTTGGTAAAAGCGAGCTATTAAACCCTCTTTGATTTGTGTGGCTTTTACGTGTGGGTATTCGTAGATCATGGCTATGCAAAAATCGGCTAGCTCTTTGTCTGAGTCGATGATTGATTTGCCGCTACGCTTAGGCTTTAAAGCTAAACCTGCTACGCCTTTTTCGGCTATGGTCTTTTGCCAGCGTATTAGTGTAATGCGCGATACAGATGGAATTAAGCTTCTGTATTCTACAGGTACGTCGATTAGTCCTTTGTTATAGCGTTCGCTATATAGGTCAAAGCCTGCAACTTTCGCTAGGTTGTTCGCACTTACAAAATTTTCTGCCTCTTTTAAAACCCAGCATTTCGCACTTGCCTTGGGTGGGATACTTTCCATTGCAGCAAGTTGCTTTAAGTTTTGGTCTTTAAGTTCAGTTATTTCAGAGTTTTTAAGGCGGTCGTTTTGCTCATTTACGCTTAAATAAGCCTTACCGCTGTGTGCTGCTGAACTATTTGTTTCTTTGATTAAAGTCTCTTTAATTTGCACACAAATGTGTGCAGGAAGATCGGCGAGTGCATACTTACGTACTTTTCCGCCTCTGCCATTAACCTCTGTAAAAGGCCAGTTTTCATTTTTAGCTCTTATCTGAATACTGCGCTTATTGACAAGCATATAACCAGCTATTTGGTGTGCTGTGTATAGTTCCATTATTCACCCCTTTTAAGCTTACGACGCCCAGCCTTGCGGTTAGGCTTTCCGTCAACCCCATAGCGCTCAGGCCATATTTCACTGGCACTTACACCAAGCGTTTCAGCTATTATTTTTTCAGCTGCGGGGTACGGTCTGTGTAATGCGTTTTGCACTGCATTCGACTCATAACCCCGACTAAATGAGAGCTGGCGACATGACCAACCCTCGATTTCTAACGCTGATTTTATCTCTGTTACCGTCCAACCTGGACTTTCTAACTCATCCATTCAATGCACCTCTATGTGTGTATTTTGTGTTCATGCACACAAAGATACGCACACATAAATGTGAATGCAATATTTATTTGCACACTTTTGCATGCAAGCAAATCAAGCAATTGATTTAACTAATAATTTATTTTTTAGATGTTTGTATTTGATGGATCGCACTTCGCGCTTTGAAGTGCGAAAGGATCGCGGTTGGGAAAACAGGGGGATTTAAATTTTTATTTTGCATGCACTCGCTTGTGTGATTAAATATAATTATATCCATCATCCGAACAGAGCAATTGAGCGTTATGGCTACATTCAATAAATATCTAAAAGCGCTAAGAGAACGGGTGTTCTTAGATATAGGCACAGTTGCCGAGCGCACGGGGGTGCATAGAAATACTCAATCTAAATACGAAGACAGTCGCGATCCTCCATTTGATTACTTAGTTGAGTTTGCGGCATTGGTTGATGTGCCGTTAGATGAGATGTTAATTAAGCGCCTAGAAGACTCTAAAGCTTCTGAGGACGCTATCAACAAGGCGTTAAAGGCTTTAAAGCCAGGTGATAGAGGCTACTACGAAATCAAGTCAGTTAATGAGCCAAACATGACTTACAACGCAGTAAGTGAACTGATGCAAGTAAAAATCACTGAGGCTTCACACAAGCTTATACCTCTTGGGGCAACTATTTTTATCAATACAAACTCAAAATCTATTGATGCAAATAGCATGTATGCGTTTCTAAACCCGATGAACGGTGAGTATTTTGCTGCAAAGCTGGTACTGACTGCTGCAAAACTAAAATTGGTCTTTGATAGTGATGAGCGTAAAGATTTAGTATTTAACGTTGAGGGTGGAGAAATTGAATCTCGTTACATTCTAAAAACTTTGGGGCTTTTAGGTAAAATCGTAAAAGCTGAACTTATTTTTTAATTTATCAAATTAAGCCGTGTTTATCGCGGTTTCGCACTTTCTTTTATCATTTTTTCGTACTTTCTAAGATCGCACTTATTTTTAATTAAACTGGCCTTAAACCCTTATTTCTCCCGCGTTTTCCCATCTATTCTTATCTATTCCCTGTTTATCATTTAGATCTGTTAGTTACAAAACGCAAGCTTGCCGATTTTTCTTCTTAACATAGTTATACGTTAGTAAATAAAAAACGTTTAATACAAAGTTAAGTTATTGATTGTTCTATTTTTGAGCGAAGATAATAAATGCTCAATTTATAGATCAAAATTGGATCACTATTAAGGGGAAAAATACTTTAATGACTATTCGTGCAGGTATATTTTTAGAAAATTAAAATAAAAAAGTAAATAAATACGAAGAATACCCCAAAGTAAAAAATGAAATTTTATGTTTTTGAGTTGTTTTTTAATTACAAGTGGCTTTAATGGCGTGTTTAATTTAACCAATTTAAAGACTCAACAATAATAAAACTCGCATTAGTATTCTTAAATTCTCAAAAAAATAGCTTTAATAGAGCTATAAATCACGCAGATCGAACACAAAAACAACGAATTAACCTCTTTTTTCAATTTATGACTTTTATATGTTGACACTTTGCGGCTCCATCATTAATATTTCGCCCCGTTGAAAGGCAAGACGCTTCCCCCTTAGCTCAGTTGGTTAGAGCGACGGACTGTTAATCCGCAGGTCCCCCGTTCGAGTCGGGGAGGGGGAGCCAAGTTT
>NZ_AUTL01000252.1:0-2080 GCF_000498015.1 Pseudoalteromonas sp. TAE79 | reverse complement strand
AAATTCAGAATTCATTGAGCTGTCGAAAGACATAAAACTTTTTAATTGAAGAGTTTGATCATGGCTCAGATTGAACGCTGGCGGCAGGCCTAACACATGCAAGTCGAGCGGTAACAGAAAGTAGCTTGCTACTTTGCTGACGAGCGGCGGACGGGTGAGTAATGCTTGGGAACATGCCTTGAGGTGGGGGACAACAGTTGGAAACGACTGCTAATACCGCATAATGTCTACGGACCAAAGGGGGCTTCGGCTCTCGCCTTTAGATTGGCCCAAGTGGGATTAGCTAGTTGGTGAGGTAATGGCTCACCAAGGCGACGATCCCTAGCTGGTTTGAGAGGATGATCAGCCACACTGGGACTGAGACACGGCCCAGACTCCTACGGGAGGCAGCAGTGGGGAATATTGCACAATGGGCGCAAGCCTGATGCAGCCATGCCGCGTGTGTGAAGAAGGCCTTCGGGTTGTAAAGCACTTTCAGTCAGGAGGAAAGGTTAGTAGTTAATACCTGCTAGCTGTGACGTTACTGACAGAAGAAGCACCGGCTAACTCCGTGCCAGCAGCCGCGGTAATACGGAGGGTGCGAGCGTTAATCGGAATTACTGGGCGTAAAGCGTACGCAGGCGGTTTGTTAAGCGAGATGTGAAAGCCCCGGGCTCAACCTGGGAACTGCATTTCGAACTGGCAAACTAGAGTGTGATAGAGGGTGGTAGAATTTCAGGTGTAGCGGTGAAATGCGTAGAGATCTGAAGGAATACCGATGGCGAAGGCAGCCACCTGGGTCAACACTGACGCTCATGTACGAAAGCGTGGGGAGCAAACGGGATTAGATACCCCGGTAGTCCACGCCGTAAACGATGTCTACTAGAAGCTCGGAGCCTCGGTTCTGTTTTTCAAAGCTAACGCATTAAGTAGACCGCCTGGGGAGTACGGCCGCAAGGTTAAAACTCAAATGAATTGACGGGGGCCCGCACAAGCGGTGGAGCATGTGGTTTAATTCGATGCAACGCGAAGAACCTTACCTACACTTGACATACAGAGAACTTACCAGAGATGGTTTGGTGCCTTCGGGAACTCTGATACAGGTGCTGCATGGCTGTCGTCAGCTCGTGTTGTGAGATGTTGGGTTAAGTCCCGCAACGAGCGCAACCCCTATCCTTAGTTGCTAGCAGGTAATGCTGAGAACTCTAAGGAGACTGCCGGTGATAAACCGGAGGAAGGTGGGGACGACGTCAAGTCATCATGGCCCTTACGTGTAGGGCTACACACGTGCTACAATGGCGCATACAGAGTGCTGCGAACTCGCGAGAGTAAGCGAATCACTTAAAGTGCGTCGTAGTCCGGATTGGAGTCTGCAACTCGACTCCATGAAGTCGGAATCGCTAGTAATCGCGTATCAGAATGACGCGGTGAATACGTTCCCGGGCCTTGTACACACCGCCCGTCACACCATGGGAGTGGGTTGCTCCAGAAGTAGATAGTCTAACCCTCGGGAGGACGTTTACCACGGAGTGATTCATGACTGGGGTGAAGTCGTAACAAGGTAGCCCTAGGGGAACCTGGGGCTGGATCACCTCCTTATACGATTTAGAACTTATTTGTTCGTAGTGTCCACACAGATGATTGTTAATTAGTGCGTGTCCTTCGGGATAACTAATTAATATGCTCTTTAAAAATTTGGAAAAGCTGATAATAAAATTCTGATGAATACATTGTATTTATCAAGAGTTTTCAAAAGTAAAAAAAGAATGGTAGCAGTACCATTCAGTGCCATTTAATTAACTCTTTGAGTTGATTGATTGGTATCTACTTTAGTATTCAATATTGACTTCTGGCGAAGTTAAACTGTCACACAACAAAGACCCGTTTGGGTTGTATGGTTAAGTGACTAAGCGTACACGGTGGATGCCTTGGCAGTTGGAGGCGATGAAGGACGTATTAACTTGCGATAAGCCTAGTCAAGCTAGTAAAAAGCACTTGAGACTAGGATTTCCGAATGGGGAAACCCACCTGCTTGCAGGTATCGTTAACTGAATACATAGGTTAACGAGGCGAACGCGGAGAACTGAAACATCTAAGTACC
>NZ_AUTL01000251.1:0-2153 GCF_000498015.1 Pseudoalteromonas sp. TAE79 | reverse complement strand
CTAAGTATAGGGCGTTGCGCTATTTTGCACGCTGACCCACCAATACTGCCGAAACAGGTTACGGTTAGTTGTGTACCTCTAACTTCTTATGGCTTCCTTCAGACCCCACCGTTGGCCAGTGACGCCCTTGCCATTCAGATTATCTTCCCCTTAGTCAGGGTGATAAGGCATCTTTCAGCCTATCGGGTTTGCCAGCTTCGCTGGGCAAACAAAAAAGGGCCTTAGGGCCCTTTTAGCATAACTTATTTAGAATAAGATATTAACGGCCACCACACTTACCTTCGCCGCATTTACCTTCTTTTTTATCTTTTGCGTCGCCACCACATTTGCCTTCGCCGCATTTACCTTCTTTTTTACCTTTTGCATCGCCGCCACATTTGCCTTCGCCGCATTTGCCTTCTTTTTTATCTTTTGCGTCGCCACCACATTTGCCTTCGCCGCATTTACCTTCTTTTTTATCTTTTGCGTCACCGCCACATTTGCCTTCACCGCACTTACCTTCTGCAGCATCTAATTGGTAACCTGTTACTAGTTGTTGAAACTCAAATGGGTTAGCTTGTACATCTGCAGATACAAAACTTGCAGAGCTAACTACTACTGCACCTAAAGTTAACGCGATTGTATTTTTTTTAACTGTATTCATTTTATGACTCTCTTTAATCAAGGATTGTAAATCTCAGCAATAAAAATGTATTTTTAAATTGCTTGTATGCTTAAGTAGACCCGTACAAAAATAAAAACTTTCATTTATTTTCATAATATTTACTTTTGCAATTTATACATCAAATATGGGCGGTAATTACAGATTTATCAATGTGTGATTTACAGGTAAACTATGCGTCCAGTTTTTTATCAAAATTAATCACCTTATGAAACTTGTTTTAGCACCTATGGAAGGTGTCGTTGATTTTAAAATGCGCCAATTACTCACAGACATTGGTGGGTTCGATTTGTGCGTTACCGAGTTTGTAAGAGTGGTTGAAACATGCTTACCTGATAAAGTTTTTCATCGATTTTGCCCTGAACTACATAATAATGGATTTACGCGAGCAGGTACTCCTGTGCGTGTTCAATTACTCGGCCAAGAAGCAAATCCGTTAGCCGAAAATGCAGTAAGAGCAATTGCTTTAGGATCTCATGGGGTCGACCTTAACTTTGGTTGCCCAGCAAAAACCGTTAATCGTAGTCGAGGGGGTGCTGTACTGCTTAAAGATCCTGACCACATGTATACGATTATTAAAGCAGTCCGGGATGCTGTAGATGATAAACATGAAGTAAGTGCAAAAATTCGCTTAGGCTTTGATGATGACAGTAACAGCCAAGAAATTGTTGATGCTGTGGTAAGCGCAGGCGCAAATAGTGTAGCTATACACGCCAGAACCAAACGTGATGGTTATAACCCGCCAGCTTATTGGGAAAAAATTCCACCAATAATAAAAGATAAAAATATTGCCGTTGTTGCCAATGGTGAAATTTGGCAAGTTGAGGACGCAATGCTTTGCCAAAAACGAAGTGGATGTACTGATTTGATGCTTGGTCGTGGCGCCCTTTCGCACCCTGATTTAGCAAAAAAAATTAAAGCTCATGTAAATAATGAACAATATGATGGCCTTCAATGGGAGCATATTATTTATCACTTAATCCACTCTGCTATTCATCAAGACCCTGCAAAAGATGAAAAGTATTTTGCTTCTCGTACAAAGCAATGGCTAGGTTACCTTAAACGCCAATACCCGCAAGCGATCGATTTATTTGATGAAATCAGGCGTTTAAAAAGTAAAGAAGATGTGGCAAGCGTATTAAATAAATACGCCAAAGCACCGCAACTTGATTCAAATCATAACGGCTAACCTAAAGCCTCTAGATAATATCAGTATAACGTGAAGCCAATTTAATAAGGTTGTACTGATAATGCATCATCAAAAAAGACTAAACGATGAAATAGCACAAATTAAATTAAATATATTAACTATGCTTTCTAAATCAGCCTACCCTACACATCAGCATTTAATACAAATTTTAGATAATACAGCAAACAATGAATGGTTAGACTGTGCAGCAGAGAAGCTAGGTCCTGAGTATGCGTTTTTGATCAGTCGCATGACTAAATTAGAAGCGGCGGTCAGCCAAATAGAAATTGGGCAATATGGCTA
>NZ_AUTL01000250.1:0-20518 GCF_000498015.1 Pseudoalteromonas sp. TAE79 | reverse complement strand
GCCGCCGATATTGCAAGGCGCGCAGGCGTTGAAGTTATTATTGCTAAAGGTGCAGGTAAAAACGTTATTTTAAAATGTATGAGTGACGAGTTACCAGGCACGCGTTTTTTAAAACTCACCGCCCCAAAAGATGGCCGTAAAAAATGGTTACTAGCCGGGCCTAAAAGTACCGGTCAAATTGTTATTGATACAGGTGCTATTGGCGCCCTTCAAAATAAAGGCGCAAGTTTACTCGCTAAAGGCGTTACTAATGCATTTGGACGTTTTGAACGCGGTGATTTAATTGATTTAATAGATACTAAAAATCAAGTGATTGCACGGGGCTTAACGCGATTTAGTAGCGTTGAGGTAAATAAAATAAAGGGTGCGCACTCTAGTCAAATAGGCCAATTACTCGATTACGATAGTGGCGCAGAAGTATTGCATCGCGACGACTTAGTATTACTTTAATACCTGTTCTAAAGGATTAGTTAATAAGTATTACCTCATAACTTAGTAAATTCATGAGTATTGTCTAGACTAATAAAAGTTTAATTAGTTTAGGCAGTGTAATGAAGGCAAATAAGTGTGGGCACGAATGGATTATTAAGCTTACCCAGCAAGAGGAAGAAAGTGATTTAGATAGCGCATTAATACAAATAATTGGCGACTTGCTCGAAGTTGATAATTTTGCCATTTACGTCAATAAAAATTTTTCAGCCCCCATACCCCCTACTCTTATAAATTCAAATAGTAATTTAGAGCAATTAAGCCCAGATGAAGCATCATTGTTATTACAAAAGGTCACTCAAAATAAAATTAGGGTGAGCTATGCCTTTAGTAGTACTACAAGTTACGTGCCTATTTATCATTTTGGAAAAGTAGTCGGCACTTTATTAATAGAAACCGAGCAAGAATTACCAGAACGAACAACTATGTTAGCTGTACATATTTTAAATATTTATGCTAATCAGCTTGGGCTATTATATAAGTCGCGGTTAGATCCACTTACAGAGCTTTTAAATAGGCAAACATTTGATAAAAAAGTAATTGAGATTGTATCGGGTAACGGTTTTTTGTTACCAAGAAATGATAACAATAAAAAGCGACGTTGGTATTTAGCTATTGCCGATATCGACAACTTTAAAAATATTAATGATAACTACGGGCATGTAATTGGCGATGAGGTTATTTTACTTATTGCACGGCTACTAAAAAATAATTTTAGAATAGAAGACTATGTATTTAGGTATGGTGGTGAAGAATTTGCTATGTTATTTCAAGCAGAAACAGAGGGTGATGCACATGTTGCACTTAACCGGTTACGCCTTAATGTTGCCCAATACCCTTTTCCACAAATTGGCCAATTAACCATTAGCATTGGTTTTTTAGAGTTATTGAGTATTGATACTGTATCGAGTATTGTAAACCAGGCTGATTTAGCGCTTTACTACTCTAAAAATGCTGGTCGTAATAGAGTTGCCTCCTACAGTGAATTAGAAGTTAATAACGAACCAAAGATAGATAACAGTATTGAGCTTTTTTGATTGTAAATTTGTGCTAAAATCTGGCTCCTTAAATTGTTGTAAGCAGAGCACAGAACATGAAATTAGTTCGTTGGTTTTTAGGTTGTATAATCTTATTCTTTAATTTTGTATTTACTCCTCGCAGTAAAAAGCGTGCAAGCGACGAGCAAGCACAGCTTGATCAGCAAACCTCACAATTTAAACTGTACCAATTTAAAGCATGCCCGTTTTGTGTAAAAGTACGTCGCGCCATTAAGCGCGAAGGCTTAAACATAGAAACGCGTGATGCAAAAAATAATGAGCAATATCGTCAAGAGCTTCTTGAACAAGGCGGCAAAGTTAAAGTGCCTTGTCTGCGTATAGAGAAAAATGGCCAAGTACAATGGCTGTATGAATCAAACGATATTATTGCTTACTTAAACAAAGTAGCTGCATAAACCACTTTTATTATCTCACTTATTTAAAGAGAATTTACCATGACAATTCGCACCCGTGTTGCCCCGTCGCCAACTGGTGACCCGCATCTTGGCACCGCTTATATCGCCTTATTTAACTACTGTTTTGCTAAACAACAAGGCGGTGAATTTGTACTTCGTATTGAAGATACAGACCAAGTACGTAGCACGCCAGAGTCTGAACTTGCGATTATGGATAGCTTACGCTGGTTAGGGCTTGAGTGGGATCATGGTCCTGATGTGGGTGGCGAATTTGGTCCTTACCGTCAATCTGAGCGTAGCGATTTATATAAAAAATACGCGCATCAGTTAGTTGACGATGGTAAAGCGTTTTACTGCTTTGCAACAAGCGAAGAGCTTGATCAAATGCGTGAAGAGCAAATGGCAGAAGGCTTGCGCCCTAAATACGACGGTCGTGGTTTAAACCATACAGATGAAGAAATTAAAGCAAACTTAGCGGCAGGCAAACCTTACGTTATACGTATGAAAATCCCAAGCGAAGGCACATTTAAGTTTAACGACTACCTACGAGATGAAATTGAGATCCCGTGGGAAAACGTAGACATGCAAGTGCTTTTAAAAGCGGATGGTTTCCCAACGTACTTTTTAGCGAACGTAGTTGATGACCACCATATGCAAATTAGTCATATTTTCCGTGGCGAAGAGTGGATTAACTCAGCACCTAAGTTATTAAAACTTTACGAAGATTTTGGTTGGGAAGCGCCGGTACTTGGTCATTTACCATTACTACGTAACCCAGATAAATCAAAGCTATCTAAGCGTAAAAATCCAACGTCTATTAACTACTATAAAGAAATGGGTTACCTGCCAGAAGCCGTACTTAACTACTTAGGTCGTATGGGTTGGTCAATGCCAGATGAGCGTGAAAAATTCACACTTAATGAAATGATTGAAAACTTTGACATGAAGCGTGTATCGCTTGGTGGTCCGGTATTTGACGTAGATAAACTAAGCTGGTTAAACGGCATGTGGATCCGCGAAAACCTAACCGACGAACAGTTAATTCAGCGCTTTGTTGATTGGAAGTTTAACGGCGAAATGCTCGCTAAAATATTACCAGAAGTTAAAACACGTATTAATACACTGTCGGATATGGTTGAACTAGCAGGGCACTTTGTAGGCGGAATTCCAACTTACGATCCTGCGTTATTAACAGCCGGCAAAGCAGACGAAAACGTAATTCGCCAAGCGCTACAATTTTTTGTATGGCAGCTTGAAGGCTTGCGTAGCTTTGATAAGCCCGCTATTTTTGCAATTGCAAAAGAAGTGGCTACATTCCACGAGCTTAAAATTAAAGACTTTTTAGAGCCAATTTTTGTCGCAATTACAGGCAAAACATCAAGTACGTCAGTGCTTGATGCCATGGAAATATTAGGCTCTGACTTATCACGTGCTCGTTTACGTGTAGCGCTTGCTCATTTAGGTATTTCTAAAAAGCAGGCTAAAAATATAGAGCGTGCGTACCGCGAATACCCAAGTGCATAATTGCTAAACAATGTACTTTTAAAAGCCGAGCTTAGTAAAATAAGTTCGGCTTTTTTGTTTCAGGCTGTTTAGCTATATGACATCGTATTTTGATATTGTTTAACTAAAGTATTCATAATTTACTAAATGCTACAATGCGGCATATAAACTCATAGGAGGCAGTATGATTGCACCTGTAAAAAACAAAGCCATTTTTAGCAGTAACACATTTTCGATAAACCTTGTTACTTACCCAACTAATCATAGCGTAATGAACCATATTGACCCTGTGCAGCAAGGGCGCTATTACAAGCTGAATTTTGTATTAGAGAAACCTAAAGCGGGTGGGGTATTTAAATGCTCAAAATGCATTATAAATTTATTTAATCGCGTGTATTTGTTCAGACCCGATAAGTACGAACACAGCGTATCTAAAATCGAGTCTGGAAAGCGTGTGCTACTGAGCTTTGCGGTTAATATATAATTTGCACTTTTACTTATTAATAGTCGTAGGCCTGTCCGGTGCATAAAACAGATAAGTCGCAGTACGATACAGACGTTCCACTACAAGAATTAATAGTAAAAGCATTCCCGCCCCTGCGCATAGCATCAGCTTTAAGTAAATCAATCGCGTTTGATTTAGAGCGATTGTAACTTACATTATTGTTACCCATACCGTCGCCATCACAGCTTTCACCTTCTATTCGGCCTAAAAGTGTTGCGCCACTTTCGTGTGCTTCTTGGTCGCTATAAAATTGCTGTAAATCTCTTTTATTAACGTAGGTGCCAATTTCTTGAGATAAAACACCGTTGTCTATATCTGTATGATAAGTCATGCCTGAACAACCCGTTATTGTGGCCAGCACTGTTATTGTCATTATAAAACGTGGCATATTTATTAGTCCTTTAATTTATTATTTAAAGTAGTAAATTACTAACAAAATCAAATGCTGGCAATGTTTGCCAACAGGTAAATTGTTAGCATTTGTAAATGTATTTAGATTTTACTGAGCATAGGGTAAGTAAACAAAAAGAAGTGGCAAACATTAACTAACCAATGGCATAAAATAGCCCACGCTAAGCGCTGCGTTTTATAAAAAATATAGCTATATCCTAAGCCTGCAATAAATGAAACCAATACATAGTTAAATCCTCCAGCAAAATGCGCCAAAGCAAACACTGCTGCTGTCATTATTGGGGCAAGTAGCGCTAGGCGAGGAGATGTGATTATTTGGCTAAGTTTGGTTTGTAATAAACCTCTAAACAAAGCTTCCTCAGCTACACAGGTAAATAAAAGATTAATAGCAATAAAGGCTAACCAAAAGTTGGGCACTTTTGGGTTAAAGCTTACAAGTCCAAGTGTTAAAGCCGCAGTGAGCGAAGTTAAAACAGTAGCAATAATTATAAAAATAGGTTGTTTAACGTTTAATGGGCCTGCTTTTAAAGCTTTTTTACTCGAATAAAAGTAAGCACAAAGGAATAACCCAGCCATAGCTTTATCAAAGTTAGCATAAAGGGTAAAAGTAATCGCATCGCTTGTAATACGCTCGTCTATAACAATAGGGAGGTTATTAAAACCAGGTACCCAATGAAGTGCTAATGCCAATGAGGAAACTATAAAAACAGTACTTAATATAGCGCGTATTATTGCCCGCTTTGTATTTAGCACACAGTAGTATAAAACAACGTAAAGCCCAGTGAACAGGAGAGCATATAAATTTATATAACCTTGAAAATACGCACTTACAACACCTAAAGCTAGTAAGTAGTGCCAAAGGGGTTGTCGCATTATTGATATTTTGCAGTACGGAAAAACACATATAATTGATAGCGCTAATAAATAAAAAGTCATTGTTTTTTATTGCTCTGTTTTATTTAGCCATTAATCTAACAGATTCGACCTCTCAATATTTTTTTTCTGGTAATATAGATAGGTTATAAGCAGTTTAAGCAGTGAACAAACTATGTTAAGTCCTTTTTTTCAGCAGCATGCTGATTATGTTTCTATCTCTCGTGAGCAGGGTTGTCGATTCGCTAAATGCGTTGCCGACGATTACAATCCACTTCACGACAAAGATGCCAAAAAGTTTTGCGCGCCAGGAGACTTACTTTTTTCATTGGTACTAGACCGCTACGGTATTAGTGAACAAATGGAATTTACTTTTGCCGGTATGGTTGATGAAAACACCAAACTTAATTTTCCTGAGGGAGCTGATGAGTTTGATGTAACCAATGGCGAAAAAGTAATTTTAAAGGTAAAGCGCAGCGGTAAAACCAGCCAATGCCCAGCATTAACTAATAGTCTTATAAAAAATTATGTTGAGTTTTCTGGTACTACTTTTCCGCATGTAATTATTCCATTAATGGGTAAGCAAGAGGTAATGATAAACCCTGCTCGTCCGATGGTGATTTACGAATCAATGCTTATCAATCTTGATAATCTTGATATTACAGAACCAGAACTTGAGTTTGCAGAGCCTAGTTTTGAGTATGCTGGTAAGCGCGGAAAAATCACACTACGTTTTAACCTGTTGGAAAACGGCGTTAAAGTGGGTAGTGGTGAAAAGCACATGGTGGTTTCGGGTATACGCGAATACTGCCAAGCAACAGTTGACGATTTAATAGCGTTTTACAACGAGCGTAAAGCGACACTAAAGCCAGCATAAAGCTACAGCAAATTATAAAAGGCGCTAAATACAGCTGTTATTTAGCGCCTTTTTTATTGGTTTTTTTATTGTTTTAGCGCTAAAGCGAAAGTGAGCAACCACGATTAAATACTTTTCTGGACTGGTTAATTTACGCAGTACAGTAATATGCGTACAATAGCGCTCTTTGTTATTTTAAAGCTAAGCCTATGTCTGCCACTACGTTCTCATCACTTAATCTCGACCCGTTATTATTAACAGCGATTGAGCAAAATAATTACACTCAACCAACCGCAATTCAGATTAGAACTATTCCGCCTATTTTAGCCGGAAGTGATGTAATGGGCAGCGCGCAAACAGGAACGGGTAAAACTGCCGCCTTTGTTTTACCTTTATTACATAAGCTTTTAAATACCCATAAAAAAGATGAGCAAGGCCTTGCACGTGTAGTCATTTTAACGCCAACCCGTGAGCTTGCTCAGCAAGTATTTGCAAGCTTTGAAAAGTACGCACAAGGCACTAATATCAATGGCGCTTTAGCCTATGGTGGCGCAAGTATTGGCCCTCAAATAAAAGCACTTAAAACAGCGCAAGTTATAGTGGCAACACCTGGGCGTTTGCTTGATCATATAGTTAAAGGCAGTGTGGTACTTTCAAGCGTAGACTCCTTAGTGTTTGACGAAGCTGACCGCATGCTTGATATGGGCTTTATTGATGAAATTAGACGTATATTGCGACATATCCCGGGCGATCGCCAAACTTTACTATTTTCAGCTACGTTTGATGACAGCGTGTTTGAACTCAGTAAAAAGTTACTTAAAAACCCAGAACTAATTGAAGTTGATAAACGTAACTCAGCCGCAGTTGAAGTAGAGCAAGTTATTTACGCTGTAGATGAGGATCGTAAGCGCGAACTTGTATCGCACATGATTGGTATGAAAAACTGGCGCCAAGTGCTTATTTTTACTCGCACAAAACAAATGGCTGATCAGCTTGCTAAAGAAATGTGTAAAGACGGTTTAAAAACCGAATCAATCCATGGCGACAAATCGCAAGGCGCACGCGACCGTGCATTGCAAAACTTTAAAGAAGGTATTACACGCGTACTTGTTGCAACCGATGTAGCTGCGCGTGGTTTAGATATTTCTACACTTAGATACGTAATTAACTTTGAACTACCGTACATTGCCGAGGATTACGTGCACCGTATTGGCCGTACAGGTCGTGCTGGCGAACAAGGACTTGCTATGTCGCTGGTAAGTCTTGATGAGCAATGGCTGCTAGAAGAAATTGAAGTACTACTCGATACGCGTTTAACGCCGCAGTGGTTAGAAGGTTACGAGCCAGATCCTAATAAAAAGCCAAAAGATAATCGTAAAAATACTAACAAGTCGCGAAAAGATCGCGATAAAAAACGCATCACTGGTAAAAGAGAGCCAAGTAGACGTCGTAAATAATAGCTTTTACTTTGCTTTCTTGCCTATACTGGAGCTACTAAATAGCCGAGGTAAAGCAATGTTTGAAATTGATCAATGGGCATTTTCTGGTATTGATGGCCAAATATCTTTGCATAAATGGCAAAAAACAATCGACCTTATAACGGGGCTTTTTTCAGCCCCGTCTGGTTATATAGTTCAGGCAACAAGCAAAGGCTATCGCGTTGTTATTAGAAGCAACGAAGGTGGATCTAACTTTGAGACCAATCCTATACTCCCTCCTCAAACACCTCTGTTTTGTCGGTACGTTGCTGAAACTAAAAATATTTTATATGTTAATGATGCAAGCAATAACGATGCATGGAACACCCTACCAGAAGTAGTTGAAGATGGTGTTGAATCCTACCTAGGTTTACCTATTCATTGGCCTGAAGGCGAAGTATTTGGCACGCTATGTTTAAAAGACACTAAAAAAACAAGCTATACCGATGAATACTTTGAACTCATAGAGCAACTACGCGATTTAATTGAAGACGACCTAGCGCTTGTGTATAGCTATGAGCAAATGCGCGAAATAGCCATGTTAGACTCATTAACGAATATTTATAACCGCCGAGCACTTAACTTATTAGCCCAGCAAAAACTTAACTTAGCGCTACGTTTAGGCTTTGACGTGTGTTGTTTGTTTATTGATATAAACGACTTTAAAAAATTAAACGACACCTGCGGACATGAAGTGGGCGACAAAGCCTTAATTATATTGGCAGATACGCTAAAAACGCATTTAAGAGATGCTGATATAGTAGGGCGCTTAGGTGGCGATGAGTTTGTTGCAGTAATGCAAGTAAGCGATAAAAGCAAAATTAACTACATCATGGATAAAATTTCGACTGAGTGTTCAAAAGCCTTACTCAAAGAAGACGTTTGCGATTTATCGCTTAGTATTGGTTATAGTTTTACTAATAAACAAAAGCAGCCCTTTGAAGCGCTATTAAGTGATGCAGACCACGCAATGTATAAAAATAAACAAGCGTACAAGCTCGCTAAAAAAGCACAATAAAAGGAGGTTCGTCATGACTCATGCCACACAAACTTGGCTGGTTTTTTCTGCGATAGGTTTTATTTTTTCCTTAGCAATAATAAGCTTATTTGAAACGTTTCCTAGCATTAGATTTATATCTAATGAGGGAATAATTTTTGGTGTTATGTGCTCCTCTATGGGGTTTGCCTTAAAAAGGCTTGAGAGTAATAACCAAAAATAGCTTTCATGGATAGCTTAAGCTGCAAATTTTTACTTGTATTTATTAATTAATTTTTCAAAGAACGGACATAAAAAAGCAAGCCATTAGGCTTGCCAAGAAGGGTGTTAATTAGCTCTAACCTAGTCTTTAAGCTATTAGCTTTTCCGCAAGGTTTAATTCCATAATGGCTTTTAATAAACGGTATAGGTTAATTGACGCGTCAATTTCTTCTTTACGGTTTGTTAAGCTTTCAATATTTAGGCCCAGCGGTACATCTAAATGCGCACAGCTTTTAAGTATTAAGTCGAGGTTTTCGCGGCAAATACGGACTGATTCGCTTAATGTATTGTCTGCATCAAGCATGCGCCATTTAGTTGCCTCTGGCACTGAGATACCCAACCATTGCATAAAGTCTAAGGTTTTTTCGCCGCCGCACGGGGTAAACGTTAATATAATACGTTGAGGTGTAATCCCTTGTGCTTTACATGTACGTGCGTAGCTAGTAATTAGCTCTATAGTAGCTTGTGCGTCGTAAACAGCTTGCGATATAAAAAACTGACAACCTTGTGCTGTTTTTTCTATTAATCGTTCGTGCTCATTTCGTTTACTTGAATGGCGCTCAGCAATCGTAACGCCACCTAAAAAGAAATCATCTGATTGCTCAGCCAATGCTTTATACGCATCTGGCAGGCTTAGCTTTATATCGCCTATCGATGATGGGCTACCTACTAAAACAACATTTTGTAAATCGTAGTCGTTTTTAGTTTTACTTAGCCAATCTTTAAATTCGCCTACGCCACGCTGCGCCACACTTTTATAAGTAATCACATCTTGTGCAGATAAATTACGAAGTAAATGGCTGTATTCACGCGGATCAACGGTTTGTTTAAACGCAAATGGGCGGTCTTGATTAGTGCGGCTGCTTTCGTCTTGAATGTCGTAAATTATCACGCCGTCGTATTCAATTTCGTGTAAGCGACCTAATAGCTTTTCTGCAATGATTTTTAATTGCGCTTTATCGGTGCCAATTTTAGGCGGGGTAGTACCAATAAGATAAACACCTTGGTTGGTGTCCACTATCTTCTCTTTTAGTGATAAAGCCATAATCCTCATTCCAGCTAAGTTTGTTTAGATGGATTTAATATAGCAGCCATTTAGACGTCTAGATAGATTTATTTAGTGAAAGTTTTTCAACTAACATGATGTTTATTCATTGTGCTTGTTCCCATAATTTATAATTGACACAGTTGTTTACATAATAAATTCCCTTGGGGCTCTTATATTTATTGGCTTTGGGGCATAATTAAAGAGTTAAATCTGATAACAAATTTGCTCAATTTAAAAAGGGACAACAATGAAATTTAAATTATTAGCAACCAGCTTAGCGGTATCACTGGCGTTAACGGGTTGCGCCATGCAACAAAACCAAAGCACGCAAACAACAGCACAACAAGAACAAGTAAATAAAGCTGATGACCGTGTTTTTTCACAAGATTACTTAATTGAAGAGCTAGAAAACGGCTTACGTGTCATGGTTGTTAAAACCGATTACCCTGATGTAGTGTCGCTGCAAATTCCGGTATCGGTAGGGTCGCGTAACGAAGTTGAAGAGGGCAAAACAGGCTTTGCTCACTTTTTTGAACACATGATGTTTAAAGGCTCACAAAAATACCCTGAAGATGTGTACTCAGACATATTAAAAAATTCAGGTGTTGATAACCGCGCATATACAACAAACGATTACACAAATTACCATTTAAACTTTTCAAAGCAGCATCTTGATAAAGTACTTGAGCTAGAAGCTGATATTTTTCAAAACTTAACCTACACCGAAGAGCAATTTAGAACCGAAGCGCAAACGGTAAAAGGTGAGTACTTAAAAAACAACGCGAGCCCAATTCGTAAATTATTAAGCGCTGTACGCGAAGAAGCGTTTGATAAGCACACGTATAAACACACCACTATGGGCTTTTTTAAAGACATAGAAGCCATGCCTGATCAAATGGCGTACGGAAAAGAGTTTTTTGCTAAATTTTATAAGCCTGAGTATGTGTCACTTGTTATTGTGGGCGATGTAGAGCCAAAAGCTACAATGGCAATGGTTAAAAAGCATTGGGGTAGCTGGAAAAAAGGTAACTATGTTGCCGATATTAAAGCTGAGCCTGTTCAACAAGCGCCAAAATATTTGCACCAGCAAGATGAAGCACTACCAGGGCATTGGTTGCTTGTATCGTACAAAGGCGCTGCGTGGGAGCCTGCTAAAAAAGACAGAGCGGCGCTTGATTTAATCTCACAGCTTTATTTTTCAAATAACTCTGATTTATATCAAGAGCTAGTGGTCGACAAACAAATTGCCAGCCAAATGTTTGCCTATAACCCAGAGACTAAAGATCCGGGTTTATTACACGTATTTGTTAAAGTAGAAAACGCAGACGATTTAGTCACTGCACGCGATGCAATTAACCGAACTTATGCAAAAGCACGCACTGAACTTGTTGATGGTCAAAAACTGAGTGATTTGAAATCGAATCTTAAATACAGCTTTATTAATGGTCTTGATTCGTCGCAAGCGATTGCATCAACCCTTGCCAGCTACATGCATTTTGAGCGCGATCCTGAGGTTATAAACCAGCTGTATAAATCGGCAGATAACATTACCAGCGCAGATATTAAAGCCGTTGCTAATAAATACTTTACCGATAACGCACGTACCACATTAACTATGTCGGCACTTGATAAAGCCCCAGGTTTTGAGCAAGAAGTTGATTTAAATGCGCTTACTGCAAAACTTGAACAAGCATCTGCGGCACCTGCATTTAAAGTGCTTGATAAAACGAATAGCTCGCCATTAATTGATGTTAACTTTTTATTCAATACCGGTGCGGCTGCCGACCCACAAGGCAAAAAAGGTGTTGCTGCGCTCACTGCGGCTATGCTTGCACAAGGTGGCTCAGAGGCGATAAGCTATAAAGATATTCAAAAAGCACTTTATCCGCTTGCGGGTAGCTTTGGCTATCAAATAGATAAAGAAATGCTGTCGTTCCAAGGACGTATTCATAAAGACAATGCAGCGCAGTGGTATTCACTTGTGAGCGAGCAATTATTAAACCCAGGTTTTAGAGATGACGACTTTAAACGCCTTAAAAAAGAAATGATCGACGGTATTAAGTCAGGCTTAAAAGCATCTAACGATGAAGAGCTAGGCAAAGAAGTGCTATACAGTGCACTTTACAAAAATCACCCTTACGAAAGTTACAACTACGGTGATATTTCGGATTTAGAAGCGTTGACGCTAGATGATGTTAAAGCGTTTTATAACAGCGAGCTTACGCAATCTAAACTCACGGTTGGCTTAATTGGGGCTGTGCCTGCAAACCTTAAAGCTAAAATGATGAGCGATTTTGCAACGCTACCAAAAGGTGAGCAAAGCCGTTTAAGTATTCCTGATGCGCCAGTGCTTAAAGGTCATCATGCAACGATTGTAGAAAAATCGGCGCAATCGACTGCTGTATCGTTTGGTTTTCCTATTGATACAATTAGAAGCAGTGAAGACTGGACAGCCCTTTGGCTTGTGCGTTCGTACTTTGGTGAGCACCGTAGTTCTAACAGCTTTTTATATGAGCGCATTCGTGAAACTCGCGGCATGAACTATGGCGATTACGCATACATTGAATACTTTCCACGTGGTATGTTTCAAACCAAGCCAGATGCAAACCTAGGGCGCTCAGAGCAAATATTTCAAGTGTGGTTACGCCCACTTCGCTCTAATAACGATGCGCACTTTGCAACACGTACCGCCTTGTTTGAGCTAGATAAGCTAATTAAAAATGGTATGAGCGAAGGTGATTTTGAAGCTACGCGTAACTTTTTAATTAACTTTGTGCCGCAAATGGTTGCAAGTCAAAATCGCCAATTAGGTTACGCGCTTGATAGCGAATTTTACAACACTGATAACTTTGTAAGTTACGTAACTAATAAACTTAAAACGCTAACGCTTGCTGATGTTAATCGCGTTATTAAAGAAAACTTACAAACAGACAATGTTCACTATGTATTTATTACTGGTGACGGCGCTGATATGCAAAAACGTTTAGCATCGCAGCAAACATCACCAATGATTTATAACACTAATAAACCTGCTGAATTAGTGGCTGAAGATAAAGTGATTGCTGATTATAAATTAGCAATTCCTGCAAAAAATATTGAAGTGATGAAAGTCGATAAAGTATTTCAATAATTTAAGTGTTTTTTAAGCGTTAAAATAATGCCTCGGTGCTATAAGCATCGAGGCATTTTTATTATTTAATAATGAAACTTAATAAACAGTTATACCTAATAACCAGAACAAATAACTAAGGGATTAACACCTTGGTGGTTAAATCCGTTAGACTTGGGAAAAGGCTATTTTATATCAACTTAAGGCAGTGCAGTATTATGCGTCATGCAATTTGGCAACAGCTTCGCGACGAAGCTAACGATGTAGTAAAACGTGAACCATTATTAGCAAGTCATGTTTATTCATGCATTTTGAATCATGATTGTTTAGGTTCGGCATTGAGCTTTATTGTTGCTAATAAATTGGCTGATGCGGTGGTATCTGCATTCACTATCCGAGAGCTTTTTGACCAAGCATTTGTAAAATGTGATCGTATGCTATCTTTTGTTGCCGAGGATATTAAAGCGGTAAAAGACCGCGACCCTGCATCAGAAACCTATCTTACGGTTATATTAAATCTAAAAGGTTTTCATGCTATTCAGGCGCACCGTTTGGCTAATTGCTTGTGGCAACAAAATCGCAAAGAGCTAGCGCGCTTTATTCAAAGCCGTAACTCTGAAGTGTTTGGGGTCGATATTCACCCAGCATGTAAAGTGGGTAAAGGCATTATGTTTGACCACGCAACCGGTATTGTTATTGGTGAAACAGCGGTAATTGAAGATAACGTATCAATACTTCAATCTGTAACGCTTGGCGGTACAGGCAATGAGCAGGGCGATCGTCATCCTAAAATTAGAGCGGGCGTGTTAATTGGCGCCGGCGCTAAAGTACTTGGTAATATTGAAGTAGGTGAGGGCGCACGAATTGGTGCGGGCTCAGTTGTACTTAGCAATGTTCCACCACACACAACCGCTGTTGGCGTACCCGCTAAAATTATTGGTCGACCGGATTGTGAGTGTCCGGCGCAAAGTATGAACCAAAACTTTTTAGCAAATCCTGAGCCTGAAAACGAATCGCACACGAGTGCAATGCTATAAGTAATTAAAAATAATAAAACTTAAAAGGAATTAACATGAACAAGAATAGTTTATTGGCTCTAGGGATTGGGTTTATTGCGGGTGTAGGTTTAACTTGGAGCTACTTTAATGCAGCTTCAAGTTATCCGGAATCTGTTAAGTCGCAGCCAAGTTATGAAAAACAGAAAAAGCTTCATACTGAACAACAAAGTAATGAGGTATTGAGTAATACAGGTTCAGCACCTGAGCAAGTCGCTAGTATAGAGCCCGCTGAAGACACGCCAACAACCAATTCAGAAACCCAAATGCTTGATGAACTACCTTTAGAAGAGCAAGTAACTCAGCTTAAGCAGCAGCTCGCCGAACAGAAAGCGGCGCTCAAAAGTGTTTTAAAGAAAATGAGGAGCCCTTCAGATTTTGAGCAGATTTTACGTGATAAATTTGAAAATCAAACGCGCGACGAAGAATGGGCTTATCGTACTGAGATGGCATTACAAGATTTTTTATTAACAGCTGATTTATCAATTATTCCTGACGTTGTTAGTGCAAAATGTAAAAAAACAGTATGTGAATTTGAACTTGCCGCCCCCACTGATAACGACACATTTGGTAATGCTCAATGGCGAGAGCTAAACGATAAGTTGATGGAACAAGAGTTTTGGCAACAATTTAAAAGCACTACCTCCACATCGAGCGATAGCGAACTTAAAATGTTGCTAAGTACAGAGCTTTAAATAATTTGTGATTCTATAGAGCCATCGACTAACTCTGTAACTAAAACATCGCCTGTTTTAATTTGCCCCACAGATTTAACTACTTTTCCTTGCTGTGTTTTAGTGATGCTATAACCGCGCGCTAAAACATTAAGCGGACTTATCGAGTCTAACCTGCTTGCTTGCAGTGCTAAGCTATTATTCGCTTGTTGTAACTGATGCTGTATAGCTTGGTTTAGCCTAGCTTGTAATTGCGAGAGTTGATGGCTTGCTGAAGCGAGTTTTTTATCAGGTGATTGGCGCATCAAACGCGGCGTTAAGTTATTGAGTGTGCGTTCTTGTTGATATAAACGATTGCGCATAGCTTGTTGCAGCGCAATGCTTAGCTCATCCAAACGTTGTGATTTTTGACTAAGCTGATTACGCGGATGACACAAATTAAGGCGGTGTTGTAACTGTGTTGCTAATGCGCGTTTATCGGCAATACCGTGCTTAAACGCGTTAGATAAACGATTAACCAATTGCGTTACTTTGTTGTGTAACTCTTGCGTATTTGGGCTTACAAGCTCAGCTGCGGCTGATGGAGTGGCTGCACGAACATCAGCAACGTAATCGCTAATGGTTGTATCTATTTCATGGCCTACTGCACTTACTATAGGTAATTCACTTTCAAAAATAGCCCGTGCGAGCTGTTCGTGATTAAAGCACCATAAATCTTCAAGTGATCCGCCGCCTCGTCCTAAAATAAGTACGTCTACTTCATCACGAACATTAGCTAATTCAATTTGATTAATTAAATGTAGGTGTGCTTCTTTGCCTTGTACCATAGCAGGGTAAATGATTACCTCTAGCTGCGGCGCACGGCGTTTAAGTACCGTTAAAATATCTTTTATAGCAGCGCCGGTTGCAGAGGTAATAACACCAATACGATTAATGTTTTGCGGAAGTGGTTTTTTATACGCAGAGCTAAATAATCCTTCGGCGGCCAAACGCATTTTAAGTGCATCGAATTCTTGTTTTAGCTGACCTTCGCCGGCCGGTTCCATATGCTCAACAATAAGCTGGTAGTCACCGCGAGGTTCATAAAGTGATACACGCGCTTTTACTGTAACTTGCGCGCCATTTGCAGGGCGATAGCTTTGGTTGCGATTATTCCCACGCCACATAGCGGCTTTAATTTGTGCTTTATCGTCTTTTAACGAAAAGTACCAATGGCCGGATGCAGGGGTAATAAAGTTAGAAATTTCGCCCGTGAGCACTAAAGATGCAAAACCTTGCTCAAGGATTGTGCGAATTTCTCTATTAAGGCGCGACACGGTGTAAACCGTCTGCGAAGGCTTCGAAAACATAAAAAACAACCTAAAACTATTTATTGCACTACTTTATCATAAATATTTGCGAAATATTATTTACTCATGCCAACAACGCTGTTAAAATTTGGCCGCAATTCCTTATCTTAGATCCACATGTGAGAAGTTGCCAAAATGCTTAGAATCGCTAAAGAAGCTCTTACCTTTGATGACGTACTTTTAGTACCTGGTCATTCTACTGTTTTGCCACACACGGCAAATATTTCAACTCGCTTAACGCGTGGTATCAAACTTAACTTGCCGCTTATTTCAGCATCTATGGATACTGTTACAGAAGCTCGTTTAGCTATTGCCCTTGCGCAAGAAGGTGGTCTTGGTTTTATTCATAAAAACATGACTATTGAAGAACAAGCGAAAAACGTACGTAAAGTTAAAACCTACGAAGCAGGTATTGTTTCATACCCTGTAACGGTTACTGCCGATTTAACAATTGCAGATGCAATTGAGCTTTCGCACGAAAAAGGTTTTTCAGGCTTTCCGGTTACCGATAGCAATAATGTGCTTGTAGGCATTGTTACTAGTCGTGATATGCGTTTTGAAACTAAGCTTGAACAGCCTGTTTCTACCGTTATGACTAAAAAAGAAAAGCTTGTTACCGTTAAAGAAGGCGCAGCACGCGAAGAAATTTTAGGCTTAATGCACGAACACCGCATTGAAAAAATCCTTGTTGTTGATGATGAATTTAAACTTAAAGGCATGATCACAGTAAAAGATTACCAAAAAGCCCAAGACAAACCTGACGCATGTAAAGACGACCAAGGTCGTTTACGTGTAGGTGCAGCTGTAAGTGTTGGTGCAGGTACTGATGAGCGTATTGCTGCATTAGTAGAAGCGGGTATTGATGTTTTACTTATCGATACATCGCATGGCCACTCTCAAGGTGTTATTGACCGTGTTACTAAAACACGTAAAGAGTACCCAGACTTACAAATTATTGCAGGCAACATAGCAACAGCTGAAGGTGCGATTGCACTTGCTGATGCCGGAGCGGATGCAGTTAAAGTAGGTATCGGCCCAGGCTCTATCTGTACTACACGTATTGTTACCGGTTGTGGCGTTCCACAAATTACCGCTATTTCAGATGCTGTTGAAGGCTTAAAAGGTCGCGACATTCCTGTTATTGCTGATGGTGGCATTCGTTTTTCTGGTGATATTGTTAAAGCACTTGTTGCTGGTGCATCGTGTGTAATGGTGGGTTCACTGCTTGCTGGTACTGAAGAAGCACCAGGTGAAGTTGAATTATACCAAGGCCGTTATTACAAATCTTACCGTGGTATGGGCTCATTAGGCGCGATGGATCAAAAAGAAGGTTCATCAGATCGTTACTTCCAAAAATCAAACGAAGCAGACAAGTTAGTACCTGAAGGTATAGAAGGTCGCGTAGCTTACAAAGGTCCTATTGCAACGATTATTCATCAGCAAGTGGGCGGCCTACGAAGCGCTATGGGCTTAACGGGTTGTGCAACAATTGAAGAGCTAAATACAAAACCACAATTTGTACGTGTTACTTCAGCAGGTATGGGTGAGTCGCACGTTCATGATGTGCAAATCACTAAAGAAGCACCAAATTACCGCTTAGGTTAAGCAGCGTAATTAATTTAATATACTGGGCTTGCTTTGCAAGCCCTCTTTTTAGTCGTTTATATAAATACCAATTGCATTAATAAAGTGGTCAATTATTGCGACAGATAAATGGCTCAATAACGAGGCAAAAATTTCGATTTTTAGTTTCTTCTAAATAAGAAGTTTTTAACGTGGTTAGAGAGTTATTTAGCCTGCAAGAATTAGTAATGTTTAATAAAATTGGTATTCAAAGCGGCATTTAGCATCAGACTTTACGAGATACTCCATGAGCAAAGATATTCACGATTCACGAATTCTCATTTTAGACTTTGGTTCACAATACACTCAATTAATCGCCCGCCGTGTGCGTGAAATTGGTGTTTACTGTGAACTTTGGGCATGGGATGTGACTGAAGAGCAAATCCGCGAGTTCAACCCACAAGGTATTATTCTTTCTGGTGGTCCAGAATCAACAACACTTGAAAACAGCCCGCGCGCTCCTGAGTATGTATTTAATGCAGGCGTGCCTGTGCTAGGTATTTGCTACGGTATGCAAACAATGGCAGCTCAACTTGGCGGAAGTGTACACAGCTCTGATAAAAAAGAGTTTGGTTACGCACAAGTAGAAAAAGTAGGCAGCTGTGCATTATTTGATGCAATTGAAGACAGCATTACCGATGGCGGCAACGGCATACTCGACGTATGGATGAGCCATGGCGACAAAGTAATGGATATTCCAGCTGGTTTTGCAACAACAGCTAAAACATCTACTTGTCCACATGCTGCAATGTCTAACGAAGAAAAACGTTTTTACGGTGTACAGTTTCACCCAGAAGTAACACACACGCATCAAGGTCAGCGCTTATTAGAGCGTTTTGCTATTGATATTTGTGGCTGTGAAAAATTGTGGACTGCTGCAAAAATTATCGATGATGCTATCGAGCGTATTAAAGAAACTGTAGGCGATGACGAAGTTATTTTAGGCCTCTCTGGTGGTGTTGATTCATCGGTTGTGGCTATGCTTATTCACCGTGCAATTGGCGAAAGACTAACATGTGTATTTGTTGATAATGGTTTACTTCGTTTAAACGAAGGCCAACAAGTAATGGACATGTTTGGTAATAAATTTGGCTTAAACATTGTTAAGGTTGAAGCTGAAGAGCAGTTTTTAAATGATCTAGCGGGTAAGTCAGACCCAGAAGATAAACGTAAAGCCATTGGTCACACGTTTATTAATGTATTTGATGAGCAAGCCAAAAAGCTTAAAAATGCAAAATGGTTAGCGCAAGGTACAATTTATCCTGATGTAATTGAATCAGCGGCATCTGCAACTGGTAAAGCGCATGTTATTAAATCTCACCACAATGTGGGCGGATTACCAGATGACATGAAAATGGGCCTTGTTGAGCCATTACGTGAATTATTCAAAGATGAAGTACGTAAAATTGGCCTAGAGCTAGGTTTACCGTACGACATGCTTTACCGTCATCCTTTCCCTGGACCAGGTTTAGGTGTGCGTGTACTTGGCGAAATCAAAAAAGAATACTGTGATTTATTACGCCGCGCTGATGCGATTTTCATCGAAGAGCTTCACAAAGCTGAGCTTTACCATAAAGTAAGCCAAGCGTTTACTGTATTCTTACCTGTTAAATCGGTAGGGGTTATGGGTGATGCACGTAAGTACGATTGGGTTGTATCACTTCGTTGTGTGGAAACAATCGACTTTATGACAGCGCGCTGGTCACATTTACCTTATGAGTTTTTAGGTGTGGTTTCAAACCGTATCATCAATGAAATAGATGGTATTTCTCGTGTTGTTTACGATATTTCAGGTAAACCACCTGCAACTATCGAATGGGAATAATTAATTTTAGTGTAACTATTCAGCCTCATCTGAAATGAATACATCAGGCAGCTGATTTTTGAATAATAACTCAAGGGCTAGGCTTGCAGATACATATTGTTTTCTGCAAGTCGATAAATAGCTTCTCAGCAAGCAGAACATTTCAGCTCCTTGCTTACTTCTAAAACACCCCGATATTTTTTGATGAACCTTGGTCATCCTAATATCATTCTCGCCTTGGTTGTTGGTAAATGGCACGCCAGTGCTCATCATGAAACGTAAAACATCATCTTGATAATCTCTTAGTCGTTCCAATAATGCTCGGGATTTGGTTCGCTTTAATCGGCCTCGCTGACCTTCCACTCGGCTACTTTTTTCTGGTGGTGGACATTTAGCGTCACCTTGAAGCAATATTTTTTGATATTGCTCACGATATTTCTGTTTAGCCCCTTTATCTAGGTCGGGATTATCTATTTGAGCTTTATTCATTTCTTTAAGTAAGGTTTGCATATCCTTCGCCCATTGCATGCCGTCTTGCTCCCAAGCCCTTTCTAATTCTCGGATGTGGTGAGCATTACATAATGCATGTTGGCATTGGGTATATTGATAATATGGCTTCCAATGGTCATGACATAGCACACCGGTAAAGTGCGGTAAAATACCGGCCTCATCCATCGCTATTTTTCCTCTTTTTTCATGAGGATAAAAATAAGTCCACCAAGTCGTTGATGCACCATGAAGCCATCGCCGTTTACCGCCGATATTAATGCCAGTCTCATCAACATGCAAAGTTTGATGCGGGCTTTGTAATGCCGCTTTGATGATACCTTCTGCGCCCGATGACTTTACTAGTGCCGCTGCTTGTTCATTAAAGTTAAATAAACTGCCGGCACTGATCGGAATACCTAGTTGGTCACTAAAGTATTCTTCAATGCGGTTATAAGGGAGTAATTGATATTGTGATAAGTAAACCGCATGGGCTTTCACACCAACACCATATTGAATAGGACCGTTAACACCTTGGGGGAAT
>NZ_AUTL01000249.1:0-9072 GCF_000498015.1 Pseudoalteromonas sp. TAE79 | reverse complement strand
GCCGCTGCTATTAGCGTTGTATATCCACATATGAACTCAATTGGTGGCGACAGCTTTTGGCTTATCGATAACCCAAACCAAAAAACGCCTACCGCTATTGACGCCTGCGGCCGTGCAGCAACTAATACAACGCCCTATAACTCGCTCGCGCAAATACCAGAGCGCGGCGGGTTAAGCGCACTGACTCAAGCGGGTACAATTCGCGGTTGGCAAAAGGCGCTTGAACTAGATGAGCACGCAGCACTACCACTGTCACAAATTTTAGCACCCGCTATTGAGCTTGCGCGCGAGGGCTTTACAGTTACAAAAAGCTTGCAAGCAGGCTGCGAAAAACTAGCCACTGCTAACAATACCAATGAGGCGTTTAAAAGCCTCTACATACCCAATGGCAAGCCCTTGCAAGCAGGTCAACATTTTAAAAACCCTAAACTTGCAGCAACGTTTGAATACCTAGCAAAACATGGCTTAAACGCATTTTATGAAGGCGCACTTGCCAACTCATTTGCCGCCGACTTAGCAAAAGCAGGCAGCTCAATTACCGCAGGTGACATTGCAAATACTAAAGCCGAGGTAGTTACTGCGCTAAATGCAAACCTCAGTGGTATTAATTGCTACAACTTACCCGCGCCAACACAAGGCGTGCATTCACTACAAATAATTGGTGCCGTAAATAAGTTAAAGCATTTAGCTAAAACCGATGCCGACTGGACACATTTAATTGTTGAGGCAACTAAACAAAGCTTTACCCATCGCCCTACCCTTTGGGCTGACCCTGAAGCATTAGGAGACGATTATAAAAACGCACTAACCGATAATCGCTTAAGCGAACTTGCTATCAATATTGATATGGCCAAAGCCAAAAAATGGCCATTTAACGCAGAGCCTGGCGATACTGTGTGGATGGCAGCCAGAGATAAAAACGGGCAATTAGTCAGCTTTATTCAAAGCATTTACTGGGAATTTGGCAGCGGAATATTAATGAGTGAAGGCGGCTTTGTGTGGAATAACCGTGGTTTAAGCTTTAGTTTAAACAATCAAGATACCAACGCCCTTGCTCCAAATAAAAAGCCCGCTCATACACTTAACCCAGCACTGGCAAAGTTTAGCGATGGTCGTCGACTTGCTTACGGAACAATGGGCGGTGAAGGGCAACCACAAACCCAAGCCGCTGTTTTTGCAGGCTACGCATGGCGAAATAAATCAATAAAACAAGCGATTAGCGACCCTCGTTGGTTACTTGGACGCACATGGGGCGATACAAGTAAAAATTTAAAAATTGAAAAAGAGTTAGTTTTTCATATAGAACATGAATTAAATCAACGTGACCACGATTGGGTAAGCGTTGATAATAATAACGAAATGATGGGGCACGCTGGGGCTATTTTAGATACAACTACAAGCCTTGAAGCTGCAACAGATCCTCGTTCAGATGGACGTGCAACAGTAACTACAGCAGGAACACAATGTCAGAAATAATAAACCAATGGCCAATAGTAGCGGCCTTAATAGCAACCGGAATTTTTGCCGGAATTTTAGCAGGACTTTTTGGTGTAGGCGGCGGTATTGTAATCGTACCTGTGCTGTATTTTTTACTGCAAGGTTTTGGCGTAAGCCCAGAGTCGGCAATGATGATAGCCACCGCCACATCACTTGCAACCATAGTACCTACTTCGCTTTCATCTATTCGATCGCATCATAGCAAAGGAAATATTGACCTTGCGCTAATAAAATACTGGGCACCGTTTATATTAGTTATGGCGGTAGTCGGTAGTATTATTGCTCATACCGTTCGCGGTAACGCATTAGTGCTCATGTTTGCCTGCATTGCTATTTTAGTCAGTTTAAACATGTTATTTAGAGCCGGTGCACCCGCGCTTGTAAAACAACTGCCAGGTAAATTTGGTCAAGGCGTTATGGCAAGTATTGTAGGTGGTTTGTCGGTAATGATTGGCATAGGTGGCGGTACTATTGGCGTACCTATGCTAAACGCATTTAATGTACGCGCCCATGTTGCAGTAGGAACTGCGGCCGTTTTTGGTTTATTGATTGCGCTACCAGGTGTTATTACCTTATTAAGTATTGGCACAACGCCAACCGATGCTCCCCTAGGTACGTGGGGGTTAGTTAACCTCCCTGCCTTTTTTCTTATTATTCCGCTGACTATTTTATTTGCGCCTATTGGGGTAAAAATTGGTAGCAAGCTGGATCAAAAACAACTAAAACGCGCTTTTGCCGTTGTCTTAATGATAACTGGCATTCGCATGCTCATTCAGACTCTGGGAGCCTAAAATATGTTTATTAACACGCAAGTTCAAACCTTAAACCCACCACAGCGTTTATTAATGGGACCAGGTCCAATTAATGCAGATCCTCTTGTTTTACGTGCTATGTCGGCGCAGCTTATCGGTCAATACGACCCAGTAATGACCGGTTTTATGAACGAAACCATGGCGCGTTACCGCGAAATTTTTAAAACTAAAAACGAATGGACCATGCTAATAGATGGCACATCGCGCGCAGGTATTGAAGCCGTATTATGCTCAATTTTACGCCCAGGCGATAAAGTACTAGTACCAATTATGGGGCGCTTTGGTCACCTACTTGCTGAAATAGCAGAACGCGTTGGCGCAAAGGTGCACACAATAGACGTACCGTGGGGCGAAGTGTTTACGCCAGAACAAATCGAAAAAGCCATTGTTGATGTAAAACCCCATGTACTTGCTATGGTACAAGGCGATACATCCACCACCATGAACCAACCTCTTGAGCATATTGGCGATATTTGCCAAAAGCACGATGTACTATTTTATTGTGATGCCACCGCATCTATTGTGGGTAACGAACTTCCTGTCGATGAATGGAAACTCGATGCACTTTCGGTTGGCCTGCAAAAATGTTTAGGCGGACCTTCTGGGTCAGCGCCATTGACACTGAGCGACAAATGCGCCGAGTGGATCCAAAAACGTAAAAAGGTAGAGGCAGGTATTCGCACGGCCGATCATATCGACGGCACAGAGCCCTTTGTACGCTCAAACTACTTTGATTTAGGTATGATCATGAATTACTGGGGAGAGGAGCGCCTAAATCATCATACCGAAGCCACCAGCATGCTGTACTGCGCCTCAGAATGCGCCCGTATAGTAATTGAAGAAGGCGTGGATAACTGCGTAGCGCGCCACAAATTACATGGCGATGCCATGCTAACAGGCATTCAAGCGCTCGGCTTAAATGTATTTGGCGATTTAACACATAAAATGAACAACGTACTGGGTGTTTATATACCCGAGGGTATTAATGCCGATCACGTACGCGGACAAATGCTAACCGATTTTGGAATAGAAATTGGCACCTCGTTTGGCCCGCTGCATGGCAAAATTTGGCGTATTGGCACCATGGGTTACAACGCCCGTAAAGATGCCGTATTACAAACATTGGCAAGCCTAGATGCCTGCTTACATGCCAACGGCTATAAAGGTCCTAAAGGCGAAGCCGCCATTGCCGCCCTTGCTCACTATAAATAAAAAAAGGATTTAGCATGACGATTGTAAGCCCACAACACAGCCCTTTATTAGACAAAGAACTTGCTGATGAATACGCAACACGCGCTTTATCTCGCTGTAAAACCCTCAGCGCACTATCGCAAATGCAAGGCGGTATTCACCGCGTGTACTTATCAAAAGAGCACAAAGAGTGTAACGCTGTTACTGCATCGTGGATGGTTGAGGCAGGCATGCAATCGTGGCAAGACGAAGTGGGCAACCTTTGGGGGCGACTAAAATCATCAAACCCACATGCTAAACGTTTAATTATAGGATCGCACCTCGACACAGTACCAAACGCAGGAGCGTTTGATGGTATTTTAGGTGTACTGCTGGGGATAGAAATTGCAGCGCTTGCACATAAGTTAAAGCTCGACCTGCCCTTTCATTTAGATGTAGTGGGCTTTTGCGATGAAGAAGGCACCCGCTTTGCCACAACTTTAATTGGCTCAAAAGCCCTCGCTAACGAATTTGACCCACAGTGGCTAAACATTGAAGACACAAACGGCATAACTATGCGCCAAGCCATGCTCGACTTTGGCCTAAACCCTAACGACTACGCAAAGGCCGCACTAAACAAAAATGAGTTACTAGGTTACTGGGAAACTCATATTGAACAAGGTCCGGTGCTCGAATCGGTTAATCAGGCGTTAGGCGTTGTAACGGCTATTGCAGGGGCAAAACGCGCCATGCTTACCCTAACAGGCCAAAGCGGTCATGCGGGTACAACCCCTATGAATTTACGTCAGGATTCACTAGCAGGCTGCGCTGAATTAGTAACCGAAATTGAAAAACTAGCAAAAAGTGCGAGTAATGGCGAAGTAGCCACCGTAGGGCAAATACAGTCTCGCCCTGGGGCTACAAACGTGATTGCAGGTAAAACAACCATAAGCCTAGACGCACGTGCACAAAGCGACACCGATCTCGCTAATTTACTAAGCGCCATACAAAGCAGCGCTCAATCTATAACAAGCAAACGCAATTTAATACTCGATTGGCAATGGACGCATGCCGCCGATGCCGTTGCGTGCGACACCACTATTCAGCATTT
Source organism: Pseudoalteromonas sp. TAE79 (assembly GCF_000498015.1). Classification (NCBI taxonomy): domain Bacteria; kingdom Pseudomonadati; phylum Pseudomonadota; class Gammaproteobacteria; order Alteromonadales; family Pseudoalteromonadaceae; genus Pseudoalteromonas; species Pseudoalteromonas sp. TAE79. The sequence goes on along the minus strand of NZ_AUTL01000249.1, from coordinate 4,482 downwards.
GTTTTCAAGCGCATGTAAACTCAATAACCAAGCATCGCCTTCACTTGCCTCAGGCGCTGGGCACGATGCAATGGCAATCGCTCCTATATGCCCCGTTGGCATGTTATTTATACGCAGCCCTGGCGGTATAAGCCATCACCCAGCAGAAGCGGTTATCGACAGCGATGTAACAAAGGCACTCAGTGTAATGTACAGCGCGCTTTTACTTTATGTGAAAGAGTGTGAGTGATTTAAGGTAATCGAGTAAACCAAGTATATTAACTTGGTATGCTTAGGGGCTTAAACCTCCTCAAAGTCATTTGGAGGTTATTACTGAAGGCAGGTAAATGCAGGAATATATGTTATTTAAAGTAGCTTTATCGGGCTGCCCTTTGCTCTTTTAGGCTAAGGCGTTTATGTGAGCTATATACATGTTGAATGTTTGTACCATTAACCAAATATGCATCCATTTCGACGGTAATTAAACCCGATAATGGCTTGATTTCTAGAACACCCAACTCACCTAAATTTGCAGATAGTAAAGTATTATTCCTAATAGCTAACAAAGTTTTGTCAGTATCTCGTAAGTCACCATTCACATATAATTTAGCACCACTAAACCAAGTGTTAATTATTTTAACTTTGATTGACTTAATAGTAAATTCAAAGGATTTTCTCATCAGATCTCCATACCCAGAAATGTAATTATTATACTTTATGTTTTTATGTGTTTGGCGCACAACCACTTTCGTTTAACACCCGCTTAGTCGATGCTGGGTAATTTTTTAGTGCACCCAAAGGGCGAATTGGCCGCTGAACCAAATTACCTGAGCAGTTTGGGCACACGTTATTTAATACCGTTTGAGCACAGCCAGAACAAAATGTGCATTCAAATGAACAAATAAAAGCCTCTGTGGACTTTGCAGGTAGATTCTTATCACAACATTCACAATTAGGTCTTAAATCTAGCATTTAGCGCTCCCTTTTATCCACCCAATGCTGAGTAAATATCTATTACCTTTTATAACTTTTGACACCTGATGCTCACTTACATCAGGGCGGAATAGCTTAATTCGCTTTGTTTCAAATATCGGATTACTGCAAATAAACTCACCACCCAAATCTGCTTTTTTAAGCACTATATTCAACCGATAGTGTTTACCAGATTCAACTTTGTCTGTGTGTGGTGCTATTTCACTTCCTTGTGGAAATTTAAGCAAATATGTATCAAATTTAATTGGCCACGTAGCACCACAAATCAACATTTTATCGTAGCCTGACTTTTGCCTACCTCGCTCCCAACAAAATAATTTACTCAAAAAAAACATGCAATCCCTCGAAACAGCTAACAAGCAGCAGGTTAACTCGTTTTTTATTTATTTTTATTGGTAAATAAACCATAGCCGAGTTCATATTTTGGTTCAATCGTTTACTGTATTTTACGTGGGATATAAAAGGGAGTTTTAATGTTGTTTTGATTAGTATTTTAGAAGGGAACACTAGGGCGTGTTGATCTTTTTGGATTGAAATTTGTTCAATCTAGGGGCGATTAAATCGCGGCGCGAGGTTTGTAACCTAGTGGGCTAAGTAAAAACCGAGCAACAAAGAGTTGATCGTCCCTAGAAAGAACCCAAAGGGTAGCGCATGTTTGGAATTTATGCGGCGTTATCGCCTATTCATGGGGAATAACCACACTACATAGACTCTGCCTGGCCTAAATACCAAACAGACTGCTGCAAATTAACCCACGAAAGGTCAACACGCCCTAGGGTCCGTTGATCTTTGCGGATTAAAATTTGTTCAAACTAGGGGCTATTTAATCGCGGCGCGAGGTTTGTAACCTAGTGGGCTAAGTAAGAACCGAGCAACAAAGAGTAAATAGCCCCTAGGAAGAACCCTTTGGGCAGCGCCTGTTTGGCATTAATGCTACGTTATCGCCTATTTATGGGGAATAACCACACTGTATAGGCTCTGCCTTGCCTAAATACCAAACAGACTGCTGCAAATTTAACCTTGAAAGTTCAACAGACCCTAGTGTTTGAGTGACTTTATTGAGGAACTAAGGGCTTATCTTGCTTAATACATCGCGTTTTGCAGCTTTTCTACATTATGAACAAGGCAATACAGTTGCCGCAGCGTAAAGAAACAGCTAAACAGGACAGCCATTCTAACTTAATGAAAAAACTTAGGCTGGCGTCACTGTTAATTCATCAAAAATTGAACATGTTTTCCAGAGCCGCCTCTAAAGACATGGGCATATGACGTTTATTCATAATTCGGTTGTTAAGCTCTTCTTTAAGTGATTTAACCGTAGTGCAATACTCTAAACGTTTAGCAATTTCATCACATTCATTATTCAGCGCCGCTAAATGGTTTACAAAATTATCTTTAATTTGCGCTTTACTACGACCATTAAACTTACGCCACACAATTGTATATTGGTCATTACTTTCTTTTTGTTGCCGATGCTGTTCATTTAGCTCGATTATTTTATTTTGCAGTAACGGAATTAAGTTTGCTTTGGTTTCTTCGTCAAAATCGACATCGTCGTCAAAATGGCTTATGTAAAGTTGTAATAAAGTAAAACCGTCTTTCTCTTTTCGAGCTTGTACTAACTGTTGCATTAGTTCGTGTTTTTCTGCTTTTTTTGCAAGATCAGATTCTTTATCTGGATGCAACTTAGATGCTAAACGTTTATACATTTTGTTTAGCTGCGAGCCTTTAAATAACTTTTCTAATTTTGAGTTGTTTTTTTGTTGTTTAATTTCATCGCGATCAAATCGCTCGTGTTGGTCAAAAAAGTCATCCCAATCTTCATCTTGTTCATAGTGCATATTATCTGCACTAAACGCTTCATCATCTTTCTCCTCACCAAAACCTTGCTCGTCAAGGTGCTTATAAAGCAATGAAGGATCAGCTGTTATTTCTCTCAGTTCGTCATCTGTTAATTCTAAACCGGGGAAATCTTGCTGTAACATATTACGTAATATGTTTAACTCTGAAGAAGGGATTGTACTAACCGTATCTTGGTTATACTTATTTAGGTAAGATTGAAAAACTTGAGACACTTCCTCAACATTCAACTCGCCAATGAATGGATGTTCTGACAAATAATCTAAATCTTCATTTATCCAATCCACAAGTTCATTACGCTGTTCAATAGTTAAGCTTTTACGTTGGATAAACTTACTAAAATGAATAATTTGTTCTGCAATCATTTGAGCTTGAATTTGCTCATGGTGCTCTACTTGTTCTTGAAATTGAGAAAACAGGATCTGCTTTTTAATATCAAAGTTTGCGTTACGCTTAGTATGTTTTTCAATTCGCTGCCATAAACGCTCTAATTCAGAAGGCGTTTTAGTCGCCGCTTGTTGCTTTACATTTTTTAAAAATGTCATATTAAGTTCCACTAAAATTTGTATCCATTACTTTTTATGCACGTAATTTGTATGCTTGAATTATAAATTTAATTAAAGCATACATAAAGCCAAGCATTAAAAAGAACGTAACTATTCAGCCTCATCTGAAATGAATACATCAGGCAGCTGATTTTTGAATAATAACTCAAGGGCTAGGCTTGCAGATACATATTGTTTTCTGCAAGTCGATAAATAGCTTCTCAGCAAGCAGAACATTTCAGCTCCTTGCTTACTTCTAAAACACCCCGATATTTTTTGATGAACCTTGGTCATCCTAATATCATTCTCGCCTTGGTTGTTGGTAAATGGCACGCCAGTGCTCATCATGAAACGTAAAACATCATCTTGATAATCTCTTAGTCGTTCCAATAATGCTCGGGATTTGGTTCGCTTTAATCGGCCTCGCTGACCTTCCACTCGGCTACTTTTTTCTGGTGGTGGACATTTAGCGTCACCTTGAAGCAATATTTTTTGATATTGCTCACGATATTTCTGTTTAGCCCCTTTATCTAGGTCGGGATTATCTATTTGAGCTTTATTCATTTCTTTAAGTAAGGTTTGCATATCCTTCGCCCATTGCATGCCGTCTTGCTCCCAAGCCCTTTCTAATTCTCGGATGTGGTGAGCATTACATAATGCATGTTGGCATTGGGTATATTGATAATATGGCTTCCAATGGTCATGACATAGCACACCGGTAAAGTGCGGTAAAATACCGGCCTCATCCATCGCTATTTTTCCTCTTTTTTCATGAGGATAAAAATAAGTCCACCAAGTCGTTGATGCACCATGAAGCCATCGCCGTTTACCGCCGATATTAATGCCAGTCTCATCAACATGCAAAGTTTGATGCGGGCTTTGTAATGCCGCTTTGATGATACCTTCTGCGCCCGATGACTTTACTAGTGCCGCTGCTTGTTCATTAAAGTTAAATAAACTGCCGGCACTGATCGGAATACCTAGTTGGTCACTAAAGTATTCTTCAATGCGGTTATAAGGGAGTAATTGATATTGTGATAAGTAAACCGCATGGGCTTTCACACCAACACCATATTGAATAGGACCGTTAACACCTTGGGGGAAT
>NZ_AUTL01000248.1:0-54719 GCF_000498015.1 Pseudoalteromonas sp. TAE79 | reverse complement strand
ATACCAATCTGCTTATATATGGGGTCTATTTAACGTTAAGAAAATTACGCTAGAACTAGGCAAAAGTTTTTATATCTAGTTGTTCTAAATAAAAAACTTTTAACGACGTTATAGTGCAATTTAATTCGTTAAATTGATCAAAGATTTATGCAGGTTGGTATAAAACCAAAAAAAGGGCCTTACGGCCCTTTGAGTTAAATAACGAAAGGGAGGTTATTAATTAAAAACGGTATTCTGCACCTACGTAGTAGTAAGCACCGTTAAATCCAAATGGAGCCGAGCGACGTGAGTAGTCAAACACACCTGAGCTACTTATTACTGTGTTGCCACTAGCATCCACAATAGTACCTGAGCGAGAGTTACCTATTTCGTTTTTATCTGGGTAAACGTCAAACAAGTTATTTGCACCAATGTTTACCGACAAACCTTCAGTAACGAAGTAGTTAACTTTAACGTCAGTTAAAATTTCTGCGCCATACGTTTGACGTCCGCCATCTTCTACTGTGTACTCACCAAAGCGATTAAGTGACAGGTTAACTGTCCAATCATCACGTTGATAAAGTGCACTTAAGTTAATGCGATCCTCAGGTTGCCACTCTTCTATAATAGAGATATCTTCCGCTGAAAATATATCGTCTACACTTACTGTCTCAAGGCTTGAGCCAGCAGGAGAAAATAACGATACAACATCTGTTTTAGTGAAGTTAGCTGCAAGTGTAAAATCAAGCGTACCGCCTAAACCTTCAGTGTTCCACGTTGCTACAAAATCAACACCACGAGTTTCAGTATCAGCACCATTTAAGAAAAACTGCCCTACGCCAGCCCCCGCACTATTTAATGCAGCATCAAGGCTTGTAGATAAACCTTTACCTAAGCGGTCACTAATTACAATACGGTCGTCAATATCAATTGAATAGTAATCAACGGTTACATTAATATTATCTGTAACGTTATACACAATACCTAAACTACGGTTTTGTGATTTTTCTTCTTTAAGCTTTGGAATACCTAAGCTTTGCGCAAGTGTTGAATCATTTCTAAATGTACCAACCTCTTCTGCAACTAAATTACCATTAGTACCAACAACAAATTGCGTACTTACGTTATTAAAGTAAAGCTGCTGCATTGAAGGCGCTCTAAAACCTGAGCTTAATGCACCACGTAGTGAAATATCGTCGGTTACAGACCAGTTACCAGCAAGCTTAAAGTTTACTGTATCACCAAAGCCTTTGTAGTTATCGTAGCGAAGTGCACCCGATAAAATTACATCTTCAATCACATAAGCTTCTGCATCTATGTAAAATGAAATTACATCACGCGATTCATCAACTGATGACGCAGGAGCTGAACCACCAAAACCTTGTGAACCACCTGATGCATCTTCAGAACCAACACCACCACTTAAGCCGTTGTAAATACTTACACCGTTGGTTGTATCGTAATCGCGGTATGCGTACTCATTACCTTCTAAAATGCGATATTCGTCAGTACGGATTTCTGCACCCATTGCTAAAGAATAATCATCAAAGTTTTGCGTAAAATCAATGTTGATTGTTTGCAGTGATAATTCCATGCCGTAAGCGTACGCTTCACGTGGGATAGTTGTACGAATATCAGCAGCACTTAAACCTTGGTCATAACGTAAAAAGTTAGCGTATGAGGCATTGATAGTGTCACTTGTCGTGTAATCAATGCTGTTTTCACCGTAGGTGTAAGACAAATCAAGACTTGCATCGTTATCAAACTCAGTTTTATAACCAAAGTTGTATGAGATATCGTCGATAGTTGTATTAATTTTTGGTAAGAAACCTAGCGGAATTGTCGCATCGTTATCTTGCAGTACTGGGTTACCACCTGCATTTGCATTATGACGGAAAAATGCAGCCGACTCGTTTTCACGTGTTGAGTAAGTAATAAAGCCGTAAAGCTCGCCATCACCTAACTCGTAACCGGTATTAATTGTTAAACCAAACTGCTGAGAATCAGCATCACCAATTCTAAAAGTATCACGATCGGCTGTCAGTTCTCGCGGATCGCCAGCAAGTAAAGTACCGTCACTTAACTCTGTACAACCATAAAACTGACAAGAGCCATGTAAACCTGCACGGTTAGTCGGTGCACGGTCACGGTAATTGATAGTTGTATTTAAATAACCGTCATCACCTAGCGCAAAGCCTTTATTAAAATCAAGGTTGATGGTTTCGCCATCACCTTCTGAATATTGGCCGTAGTTAATAGCCGCTTTACCGCCTTCGCTACCATCTTTAAGTACAATATTAATAACACCAGCAATCGCATCAGAACCATACTGAGCAGCAGCGCCATCACGTAATACTTCAATGCGTTTAATTGCAGAGGCTGGAATTGCATTCATATCAGTACCTGCAGTACCACGCCCAACAGAGCCATTAATATGAATAATACTTGCTTGGTGACGACGTTTGCCGTTAATTAACACCAATGTTTGGTCAGGGCCTAAACCGCGAAGTGTCGCAGGTCTTAAAGCATCAGTACCGTCACTAATTGCAGAGCTTGAAAAGTTAAATGAAGGAGCGATAGACTGTAGCATACGACCAACTTCTGTTTGGCCTGTATTTTCAAGCGCTTCTGCACTTAAGATATCTACTGGAACGGGTAAATCTTCAACTGAACGTCCTGCTACACGGCTACCGACAATAGCTATTTTTTCAATTTTTTCTTGAGCGACTTCTTCTGCTGCGTTTACACCTTGCGAATTAACTGCAAGTAAGGCTGGTAATACTGCTGCACTGACCGCTGAAAGCTTCATCATGTTGTTATCATTCCTGTTGATTTGTTTGAGTTTTATACTCAGTAAACCATTTTGATCAACAACCGCATCGAGCTCTGTCCCACCTAGTAATGCCTCTAGGGCATCTAGTTGAGTGTAAAATCCATAAACTGAATTTGCGTCATACTGCATTGCCAACTCATAAGAAAACACCACTGTTTGCTCTGTTTGTTTAGCATATTCAATTAAGGCTTTGTCTGCTCGCTGCGCTTTTATATCAAATTGCACCATTTGCCCAGTGGTTTGAGTTGCTGCTTGTACACTCAAGCTAAAAATAGCCGGTGCAAGCACACTAAATCCACTCAATAAATGCGTTTGGTTACTGCGCAACTTATATAAACAGCTGACAAACAAAAATCCTCTATGGCTTTGTCTCTTTTTTTTAATGTTTTTTTTACGTTCAATCTTTATTGATGCAACTTTATCTAACATTAGTCTGATTTGCATAACGTCTACTTATGATTCTGTATGGTGTTTTAGCGTTACTACATGCTCACCTAAACGCTCATGATCAATCGAAAAATTAGTTTGTAAACTTTCTAGTAAACCTTCAACGTCACCCGCTTTAAATACCCCAGCTACTTTAATACTGGCAAGCTCGGCTGAAGAAAGCTCAAAACGTGTCGCGGTATAACGACTTACTTCATTTAAAGCATCGCTTAGCTCTTCTCCGTTAAAAATAAGCATGCCATTTTGCCATGCCAAATCGCGTTGTACGTCGTTCATTGAAAGTTGGGTAATTGGCTTTGTAACACTCTGCTCTATAACTACCTTTTCGCCTGAGGTAACAATGTTGGCATTAATTTGACGAATTTTTTGCGTGCTGTTATCTGCAAGTTGATAATCTTTAAAGTCATTTGCATCAACCGCTACACTAGGGTCGGTGATCATCACTTTGCCTTCGGTAACAACAAGCTCTAAATCTGATGAGGTATTACGCTGTACATTGAACACGGTACCGAGTGCGGTAAAGCTTTTGTCGCCTGCCATAACACTAAACGGACGCGTAGCATCTTTTGCTACATTAAACCGCCCTTCTCCACGACTAAGTAATAACTGCCTGCGGCCTTTGCTATAAGCAACTTCTAGCAAGCTATTAGTATTAAGCTGCACTATGGTGCCATCTGGCAGCACATACGTTGCTTGCTCGCCTACTTTTGTTTTGTAAATTTTAGTGTAATTAACTTTAGCAAGCTCTTCGTTGTAGCCATTTTCTAAGTTAATTAATAAGTAGCTGCATACCATTAACGCTGCAAACAAACTCGCTGCAATTGAGTAAGAAAACATCCACTTGTTTTTTGATGTTTTAGTATTGTTGCGCTGAGGAAATAAATGACTTAATTCGTTTAATACTGAAAGCTCATCCCAAAGCTGAGCAAGCTTGTATATAGAGTCTTGATGTGCGGTGCTTTGCATCATCCATAATTTAAATTGCTCTTTTTCATCATCAGTTAAACCACGATCAATCGCGCTTATCCAATCACATGACTTTTCTAAGATTAAATCTTTTGAATTAAATTGATGAACATTACTCATTCTGCGACCCTCTTAACTGATATAGGATGTGCCTGAGCTTTAGGGTTCGTTTGAGGGCTTTGCTCATGTTCACGCATGTACAACATGGTTTGTAACAATCCTTTGGCAATGTGTTTTTCAACAGTGCTTTGGCTTAACTGCATTTGGTCTGCTATCTCTTTTTGGCTCATACCGTAAACTTTTTTTAATATAAAGCATTTACGAATCGATGAGCTTAGTTGCTCAGTAGCTCTACAAAAAAGTAAAAAACGCTCTTTAGATGTGTATTCGTCTTCGAGCTTCATTGATTTGAGTAATACGGGTAATTCGTTATCATTTTCTAACGAATCATTAAATTTGTTGTCCCACTTAGCTATATGGTTGAGTGCTAGATGTTTTGCTGTTTTTAGCATATAACTACGGGTAAACTGGATGTCTTGTTTTAAATCAGCTTCATAGCTTTTTACAAAGGTTTCTTGCACAATATCTTCTACATCGTCGGGTTGAACAATGCGCGATACAAAACGTTTGAGCTGTTTAGAAATATCAACAAATGTTGACGTGAACTTTACTTTTTTCGTCATCCTTAACATACACCTGTTGTTATTTTTATTACCGACAGGTTACGAGTTTTTGATATAAAAACAAGCTCAAATGTTAATTCTGGGTTATTTAAATGGATAGGAAGATAAATGAGTAAATTTTTAGATTACATCCGACTTAGCTTCTTTGCATTCGGTTTACTACTTGGAGTGCAAATTCCTGCATTTGTAAGCGATTTTGGCCAAGCATTATCAGCCCAATTAATTGAAGCTAAAAATGCCATTGCACCATTTAAAAACGATGCCGCTAAGTATTTTAATAATGATTTAGATAAGCTAATAAAACACTATAAAAATATTGATGATGGGATTGTGAATAAAGGTGCAAGCAATATCAGTACACTTTACACGCGACAACAAGACTTACAAATCGCTGTAAATAGGTTTGCGCAATCTCCATATATTTTTACATTGATCAGTGGCATGAGCGATGTAAAGCAACAAGTGTGGCAACGCTTTGAAGGTCAAATCATTTTAAAAAAAGACTCTATAATAGCCGCCATTATTGCAGCCATTATAATTGCCTTACTTGCCGAGCTTACTGGTTATTTGTTGTTAACTGGAGTAAAACGCTCATTCAAGCGCTTATTCGCAGCTCAAAAATAGTGATTTCATAAAATCATAAAACACATCGGTTTTACGGGTAGTTAAGCTATTTTGCGGACGCAAAAACCAAACTGGAGCATCATCTTGTGCCATTACACCGGGCATAACTTCAACTAAAATGCCATTTTTAATATCTTCATGAATAGCTATCATTGATTTAATTGCAATGCCATGACCCGCAATAGCTGCTTGAGTCATATTATCGGAATTAGAAATGGTAAAGCGTGTTCTCGCATTAAAAGTATGTATTTTACCTTGTTCATCAAAAAGCTTTAATTGGCGCTGCCACGGCAGGCAAACCCAATAGTGTTCGCTTAATTGAGCTAAGCTTTTAGGCATACCATATTTTTTTATGTAGCTAGGAGCTGCGCAAAGTATACGTTTGTTGTTTACTATTTTTCGCGACAGTAAACCGGAATCATTTAATTGCCCTACACGAATTGCCACATCTTGTGCGTCATCAACCACATTTACAAAATGATCCGTTATTAAAAAATCAAGCTTTAGTTCAGGGCAAGCTTGCTCAAACTCATTGAGTTTAGGCATTACGTATTTTGAAAAAACCCAAGGCGGCATGGTCACGCGTAGTAAACCACTCACCGATGAGCTACGCGCGCCAATACTATGTTCAGCATCGTGTAGAGCTTCTATTATAGCCCCCACACGCGTATAAAATATTTCACCTGCGGGAGATAAGCGTACTCGCCTGCTATCTCTAAAAACAAGTACTGTAGCAAGCTCACGCTCTAGTTTACTTAAGCGATGGCTCACCGTTGCAGGCGATAAATGCAGCTCGCGGGCAGCAGCAAGCACGCCCTTATTTTCAACTACAGCTATAAATGTTTCTAGGTCGCTTAAATTATACATAAAGATGCCATTGTGCACTTTTCAATGTTTAATATTTTCGAATGAAGCTTTCAGTATTGCAATGTTTATTTAAATATCTAAAACACTATAATTGCAAATAGTCTAATTATTGAGGTTCAATCATGAGTTTAAAAGCGCAAATAGATGCCTATAACGTACAAAAAGATGCCAAATTACCGGCTGACGTTTTGGCACTAATGAACACTACAAACGAAGAGCTAATTGCACAGCATATTAAAGACAATGCATTGCAGATTGGTCAAAAAGTAGAAAACTTTAGCTTAGCCAACCATAACGGCGAAAACATTGAGCTTGCAGATTTACTAAAAAAAGGCCCGGTAATTATTAGTTTTTACCGTGGTGGCTGGTGCCCATATTGTAATTTAGAACTAAAAGCACTTAACGACTACTTACCACAATTTAAAACTCAAAGTGCTCAGTTAATCGCAATATCACCACAACTACCTGATGAAACTCTCTCAACTGCACAAAAAAACGACCTTGAATTTGACGTGCTTTGCGATGTGAGCAATAAAGTAGCTGAGCAATTTGGTTTATTGTTTACACTTGATGAGCGTATTCAAGCGTTATACACACAATTTGGTATTGATTTTGAACACTACTACGGCGATAAAAGCTTTAAATTACCGCTACCGGCCACCTATGTGATAAACCAAGAAGGTGTAATTACATACGCATTTTTAAGCGAAGATTACACCCTACGCGCAGAACCTATTGATGTTATGACAGCACTTGAATCGGAGAATAATTAATGTCTATTTTAAAATCGTTAAAAACACTTACTCTTTCACTACTTGTGGGCACAAGCCTTGTATCTGGTTATGCAGTCGCTGATGAACCAAATGAACAAGCAAAACCTAAAGTGCTTATTTTTGATGTAAACGAAACCCTACTTGATTTAACGTCAATGCGTACCTCTATTGGTAAAGCACTAGGCGGACGTGAAGATTTATTACCACTTTGGTTTTCGACTATGCTGCACCATTCATTAGTAGATACAGTAAGCGGTAGCTATCACGACTTTGGGCAAATTGGGGTGGCGTCACTTCTTATGGTTGCTCAAAATAACAATATTGATATTACTAGTGAACAAGCTAAAACAGCTATTGTTACGCCTCTTTTAACGCTTCCTCCACACAGCGATGTTAAAGAAGGACTGGCAAAACTTAGAGCTCAGGGCTATAAATTAGTAAGCCTTACAAATTCTTCAAACAAAGGTGTAAAGGCACAGTTTGAAAGCGCTGGTTTAATGTCTTACTTTGATGCTCGTTACAGCATTGAAGATATTAAAATTTACAAACCAGACTTACGTGCTTATGAATGGGTACTTAAAAAGCTAAACGTAGCACCAAATGAAGCAATGATGGTTGCAGCCCATGGCTGGGATGTTGCTGGCGCAAAAGAAGCAGGCTTACAAACCACTTTCATTGCACGCCCAGGTAAAGCACTTTACCCATTAGCTAAAAAACCAGATCACGTTGTGAAAGATTTACATGAATTAGCCGCTCTACTTAAATAAGTATGCGCTGATGAATCAATACCCAAGCGGCCAATGTTAGGATGACATTGGCCGCTTTTTTATAACTCCCCCTAAATATGTCTTAGTGTAATTATTTTCATAATCAGTATGTTAGAAATTGAATGTAAACAAAGCATTTAGCCCAGTATGAGTTATTTTATCTGCTAGCAATTTAGTACTCACAACGCTACTATTAAATAAATACGTGGTGGAGAACATAATGAATAGTGAAAGATTAGGTGAGTTTGAGCAGTACTTTCAAATTAATGAAAGTATAAGAGTGAATTTATTCGCTGTATCGAACGGACAAGTGCCTAAATCGCAGCTTGAGCTAGAAGACGACATTCCCCCACTATTTAGATTAGCAAATGAAGTAAGTGAACTTGAGCAAAGCTCGTTACGCCCACTGCGTAACTTGGGCGATATAGCACAAGAGCTTGCTACATTTTTACAAGCCCAGTCACGTAAAATAGATTTAATAATGAGCCATATTTTGGCCTCAGAACAAGCGCAAGATAATGCAATTCAATGTGATAGCTACGGCGGTGGCGGTATTCGCTTTACATCACCCGAAGTACACTCAATTGGCCAAGCGTTTAGAACAAAACTATTTTTGCACCACGAAGCCTCTGCGGTTTATTGTTACACCGAAGTTGTGGCAGTAGAAAAACAAGATAGCGAACATTATCAATACACCATGCTCTTTACCGCAATTAGAACCACTGACCAAGAACTGATTGTTAGAGCGAGTTTACATGCTCAAACCCGCCAACTTAAAAAACGTCAAGAACTTGATCAAAACCAGGCCGACCTAAACAGTGATAATTAGCTGACATCTTTATGTAAAATGCTAAACTAGCGTCATCTTAATTAGTATATAAAATTCATGAACTTTAGACTTTTACCAGAATGGGCCGAGCAAGACGCTGTTATGCTTACATGGCCTCACAAAGACACCGATTGGGCTGATAATTTAGCACGTGTAGAACCTGTATATATTGAGCTTGCTAAGCATATAACAGCGCAACAGCAGCTTGTTATTGTGGCGCACAACAGTGCCCTAAAAATGCATATTACAGCATTGCTAAATAGCGCTAACGTCTCTCTTAATCGTGTTCATTTTGTAGTAACACCTACCAACGATACCTGGGCTCGCGATCATGGTCCGCTTACTTGCGCCGCTATTGATTCACCAGATCAACTAAAAGTATATGATTTTACTTTTAATGGTTGGGGCAATAAATTTGAAAGCGCATTAGACAATCAAATTAATCGTGCTTTGGTAAAAGAGCTAAGTAGCACAAACAACCAATATCAAGCGCTCGATATGGTACTTGAAGGTGGCGGTATTGAAATAAACGAGCATGGTGTGTTGCTAACAACCAGCGAATGTTTGCTTAACAAAAACCGCAACCCAGATTTAAATCCTGCTGACATAGAAGTACTTTTAAAAGAGCACTTGGGCGCGACACGTTTTTTATGGGTTGATCATGGCCATTTAGCGGGCGATGACACCGACAGCCACATTGATACTTTAGTGCGTTTTGCTCCAAATGATACCCTTGTATATGTGCAGTGTGATGATAAAACTGATGAGCACTTTAGCGCACTTGATGCAATGAAAAAACAACTAAAAACCTTTAAAACTGCCGATAACACCCCATATACCTTAATTGAGTTACCGTGGCCAAAAGCCGCTTATGACGATGAGCAAACACGCTTACCGGCTACCTACGCTAACTACTTAATTATTAATAATGCTGTGCTTGTGCCAACGTATAATGATGCCAATGATGAACGTGCTCTAGCACAAGTTCAAAAAGCATACCCACAACACACTATTATTGGCGTTAATTGCCAACCAATAATTGAACAATTTGGCAGCCTGCACTGTATTACAATGCAATTACCTCGTGGATTTTTAGCTGGAGCAGAACAATGACAAGCCCTGCAAAATTAACCGTTGCATTAGTGCAACAAAGCAATACCGATAACGCTCAGCACAATATGGCAAAATCAATAAGTGCCATTCGTGAAGCCGCTCAAAAAGGTGCAAAACTGGTTGTACTCCAAGAGCTACACCGAAGCCTCTATTTCTGCCAAACCGAAGATGTTGACGTATTTGATTTAGCCGAAACCATTCCAGGCCCTAGCAGTAATTCATTAGGTGAGCTTGCTAAAGAGCTAAGTATTGTAATTGTCGCTTCTTTATTTGAAAAACGCGCTACAGGCCTTTATCACAACACCGCGGTTGTATTAGAACAAGATGGCAGTATTGCGGGTAAATACCGCAAAATGCATATTCCTGATGATCCTGGTTTTTACGAAAAATTCTACTTTACCCCAGGTGATATCGGCTTTGAGCCTATTCAAACCTCGGTGGGTAAATTAGGCGTGCTAGTATGTTGGGATCAATGGTTTCCTGAAGCTGCACGTTTAATGGCAATGGCAGGCGCTGAGGTGTTAATTTACCCTACCGCTATCGGTTGGGATCCTAACGACGACATTGCTGAGCAAACTCGTCAAAAAGACGCGTGGGTTATTAGCCAGCGTGCCCATGCTGTTGCCAATGGTGTACCGGTAATTAGCTGTAACCGTGTCGGCCATGAAAGTGACCCAAGTGCGCAAAGCGATGGTATTGCGTTTTGGGGGAATTCGTTCATTGCAGGCCCGCAAGGTGAATTATTAGCAGAGGCTAATAATACTGATGAGCAAATTTTAGTGGTTGAAATTGATCAAAAACGCTCAGAAAACGTAAGACGTATTTGGCCGTTCTTGCGTGATCGACGAATTGATCACTATAAAGACCTAACAAAAATATACCGAGACTAAGTAACCTTAACTCAAGATGGCTCTTACTTGCTAAGAGCCAACTATAAATGGAGTAATAAATGGCGTTTGAGCAATGGGCAGCCTTGCCTTGGGTAAAATCTCATAAAGATAAAATTCAATGGGGCCAGCTAAGCGGAAGTGGTTTAAGTATTGCTATTGCTGAAGGCGTTAAACAACAAGATAACTTAGTCTTAATTGTTACGCCTGATACACCAAGTGCACTGCGCCTTGAAACAGAGTTAGAATATTTATTACCCGATAACCCAGTCATGGTATTTCCTGATTGGGAAACTCTGCCATACGATCATTTTTCTCCCCATCAAGATATTATTTCAGCCCGTTTGGCCACTTTAAACACCTTAAAAAAAGAACAACAAAGTGTGTTAATTGTGCCTGTATCTACTTTAATGTTGCGCACAGCCCCGGCCTCATTTATTTACGGTTCAACAATAAACTTTAAAGTGGGCGACAAGCTAGACACTCATAACTTTCGTGACAACTTAGAGCAAGCTGGTTATTTAAATGTTCAACAAGTAATGGAGCACGGCGAATACGCTATACGCGGCTCTATCGTTGACTTATACCCAATGGGTAGCCCACACCCATTTAGACTCGACTTTTTTGATGACGAACTCGATACTATTCGCTTATTTGATGTAGAAACACAGCGCTCTGATGAAAAAGTAGATAAAATTGAGCTACTTCCAGCGCATGAATTTCCTACTAACGACGCTGATATTGAACGTTTTAGAATAAGCTACCGTGAAAAGTTTGGCGCAAGCTCGCAGCAAGATTCAGTATACATGCAAGTAAGCAAAGGTAACTGGCCTGCAGGTATTGAATACTACATGCCGTTGTTTTTTGAAAAGCTCGCGACTATTTTTGACTACCTGCCAGATACAACAACCGTTATGCAGCTGGGTGATTTAGAGCATGCGGCAGATAACTTTTGGCACGATGTAAATGTACGCTATGAAAACCGCAGAGTTGACCCACTTCGTCCATTACTTGAACCTAATGCGCTTTATCAGCCAATTGAAGAGCTGTTTTCTAATTTAGGCAATTTTGCACGTATTAGATTATCCCTTGCAAAGCTTGGCACTAAAGCGGGTAATAAAAACTTAAGCGTTAGCGAGTTGCCAGCCATTCGAATTGATCATAAACAGCATGAACCTTATGGCGCGTTTATAAATTATGTAGCAGAGCAAAAAAAGAAAAAAGGCCGCATATTACTCAGTGTTGAATCCGATGGTCGTCGCGAATCATTGCTGAGCATTTTAAAACCAAGCGGTTTAAAATTTAAAGAATTTGAAACACTCGAACAATTCACAAAAAGCGCGAGTGATGTAGGTTTAATAGTAAGCCCGCTTGAACAAAGTGTCGTACTTGGCACTAAACCAAGCCTATCTATTATTACCGAGCAAGAACTGCTAGGCATAAAAGTATCTCAGCGCAGACGCCGTAAGCACAAGTACGAAGCCAGCCAAGATGCACTAATACGTAACTTAGCCGAGCTTAAAGAGGGCCAACCTGTTGTGCATCTCGATCACGGTGTTGGGCGTTACCAAGGTTTGCAAACAATTGATGCTGCAGGTGTAATTACTGAGTTTGTTACGATTACTTACGCAAGTGAAGCTAAACTATACGTGCCAGTGTCGGCGCTGCATATGCTGAGTCGTTACTCTGGTGGCGAAGAAGCTAGCGCCCCGCTGCACAAGCTTGGCTCAGATGCATGGGAAAAAGCAAAAAAACGTGCGGCTGAAAAAGTTCGCGATGTAGCAGCAGAATTACTCGACATTTATGCACAGCGCCAAGCAAAACCCGGTAATAAGTTTACGCTAGACGCCCCTGCATATCGCCAATTTAGCGATAGCTTCCCGTTTGAAGAAACTGACGATCAGCGCAACGCCATAGAAGCGGTATTAGGTGATATGCAATCAAAGCAAGCCATGGACCGCTTAGTATGTGGTGACGTAGGCTTTGGTAAAACAGAAGTGGCCATGCGCGCTGCTTTTGTAGCGGTTAACGATGATAAACAAGTGGCAATTTTAGTGCCTACCACTTTGCTGGCTCAGCAGCACTATGAAAACTTTAAAGACCGTTTTGCTGATTTTCCTATTGAAGTAGGTGTACTTTCGCGCTTTAACTCCACTAAAGAGCAAAAAGATACGCTTGAAAAAATGGCAAACGGTAAGCTCGATATAGTTATTGGTACACATAAACTTATTCAGCAAGATATTAAGTTTAACGATTTAGGCTTACTCATTGTCGATGAAGAACATCGCTTTGGTGTTCGCCAAAAAGAGAAAATTAAAGCACTGCGCGCTGATGTAGACATACTCACACTAACTGCAACGCCAATACCGCGTACACTTAACATGGCCATGAGCGGAATGCGCGATTTATCAATTATTGCAACGCCACCGGCTAAACGTTTAGCGGTTAAAACCTTTGTACGCCAACGCGATGTAGAACTAATACGCGAAGCCGTACTGCGAGAAATTAAACGCGGTGGCCAAGTGTACTTTTTGCATAACAATGTAGAAACTATTGAGCGTGTTGCACAAGAAATTAGTGAATGGGTGCCAGAAGCAAGCGTAACCTCAGCCCATGGCCAAATGCGCGAGCAAGAGCTTGAGCAAATAATGACTGACTTTTATCATCAAAAATACAACGTGCTTGTATGTACTACGATTATCGAGACCGGTATCGATGTACCTACAGCCAACACCATTATTATGGATAGAGCTGATAAACTTGGCCTTGCGCAATTACACCAATTACGTGGACGAGTTGGCCGAAGCCATCACCAAGCGTATGCCTATTTACTCACAGGTGACCCCAAAGCACTTTCTAAAGATGCGAGTAAACGCTTACAAGCAATCGAATCATTGGAAGATTTAGGCGCGGGTTTTGCCCTCGCTACACACGATTTAGAAATTCGTGGCGCCGGTGAGTTACTTGGCGACGATCAATCAGGTCAAATGCAAACTATAGGCTTTAGTTTGTATATGGAAATGCTCGAGCAGGCCGTAAATGCACTACGTGAAGGTAAAGAGCCAACGCTTGAAAACCTACTTCAAAAACAAACCGAAGTAGATTTAAAACTAGCTGCCCTATTACCTGATGACTACATACACGATGTAAATGCACGTTTAGGCATGTACAAGCGCGTTGCAAGTTGTGCTAACCTTGACGACATGGACGAATTACAGGTAGAACTTATAGACCGTTTTGGTTTACTGCCAGATGCAGCCAAAAACTTGTTCAGCTTGCAGCAGCTTAAAATGCAGGCCAGTAATTTGGGTATAACAAAAATTGAGGCAAACCCAAAAGGTGGTTATTTTGAATTTAGCCAAGATACCAAGGTTAACCCTAGCTTCATCATTGGTTTGATACAAAGTGCGCCTAAGGTGTACAAAATGGATGGCGCAAATAAATTGCGCTTTGCAATTAGTGAAGCTAACGCTCGCGAACGCTTAAAAATGGTCACTGCAATGATTGCAGATTTCGAAAAAAAGGTTAGCCATTAATGTTGCTAAAAAAATCGCTGGTTATTTTATGCTGCTTGTTTAGCAGCACTGCATTTGCAGAACGCTGGTTTGAGGTTGAGGTGCTTGTATTTAAACAGCGCCCAGCTCCGTATTTGCAAGAAGATTTTAGCCTTAAGCACAAAGCTATTGAGGATAAAAACTCTCTAGATTTAATGACCCCTCTTTATACAGAGCAAGCAATGCAAGCCTGTATAGATGGTGATGAGCGTTTTCAAAAACGCTCTTTTACAGATTCATTAGTAAATTCAAACCCGCAATCGGGTGTATGTGGTGACAGTACAAACTACCTACAAAGCTATGATGAGCTACCTGTTACACCTCTAGCGCCCGCTAAAGATGATATGCAGCAAACTTATTTATTAGCGCCAGAACAGCTGCAATTTAAAGCGCAGTACCGACAGCTAGATCGCAAAGGATTAACACCTATTCTACATACAGGCTGGCGCTTTGAAGGCGCAAGTAAGTCGCGTGCACCAAGCATGCATTTAATCGCAGGTAAACACCTTAAAAGTGACTCTAACTTAACCCCTAGCTATTCAAACCCTGATTTTGTAAGTTTATTAAATTCACAACCTGAACTATTTAACGACCCGGAGCAATCAAAGGCAGAATGGGAACTAGACGGTTTATTTAAAATACACTTACGACATTATTTATACATTACAGCTAATTTTGATATTAGCCAAAAGCTAAAAAATGGCGATATAGAGTCAGCCCGCTTTTCTCAGTTTAGACGTGTAATAAGTGGTGAAGTACATTACTTTGACCACCCACGAATGGGCATGATTGTCCAAATCAGAAAATTCAAACATTAATACTAAGTAGGATATAACAATAAAAAAACTCCTTATCATCGCAGCTACATTAAGCCTTGCGGCTTGTTCTAAGGTAAGTCTTGAGAGTTACGAGAAAATCAAAGTAGGTATGGATAAGACTGAAGTTGATACCATTTTAGGCTCTGCGGATAACTGTGTTGAAAAAACACTGCATACTAATTGTGTATGGGGCGACGAAGCAAAAAATATCGAGATCACGCTAGTATCAAACAAAGTAACTTTATATAGCAAACATGGTTTAGCTAATAAATAAATTTAAAAAAGGGACTGATTTTATCAGTCCCTTTTTTAATTACTAAAATTCACTTTTTGGAGTAGATAAGCTCAATATTGACGATTTTACTTCGATTTAACGTTATTTTATAGCGTTGATAAAGTGTTCTATCTTCCTCAGTTAGCACAAGCACCATGTTAAGTTGGTAGCGCCGTTCAACCGCCTGTTTAGATATTTTATTACTGTCTAAATGATATAACTTCCCTTCACCACGTTTTAAATAACGCGCAAATGGCGCAAGACTAAATTGTAGCGTTTGCTGAAGTGTATCGTACCCAGGTAAAAATTCTTTCGCGCTTACCCGTGTCTCACTTGCAAAGTGTAACCACTGCGCAGCTTGTTTATTTTGTTGACGACGTTTTGAAAATATAGATTTTACTTCTTTAGGGATTTTTTTAAAGCGTGTGTATTCAAGCCAAATTAGCTGACTCGCTATTTTGTCTTTAGTAATACTATTTTTAAAACTAAATCTCCACTTAGGTCGCCCTTGTACAATAGCTCGCCAAATCATACGCGTAATATCTTCTTTAAATATTTCACGTAGCCCGTAAATAACCCCTAAAATTAAAATAAGCGTCGCGGTGACTTCAGTAAACGTTGAGCGGGCATTAAGTATAACAACCATCACGAATGCCATGATAACTGCCGTTACAGTACCCTTAACTAATCGCTTAAGGTAGCTATTAAGAAACCGTGTTTGGCGCTGTAATATAACGCCATGCTCAATCAAGCGTTGCAGCAAGCGCATTTTATTTGTTATTCGATTAGCGTCTTGCATTGTGGTTTCAGAATTATAGTTTTTGTCAGCCCGGTACGCATTTTCGTTTTTACAAAACTGCATTAAATCGTTACGCTCTTTTGCATAATCGCTACTACGTGGGCCTTCATCTAAAAGCTTTAAAAATGATTGCTCAACATGCCAACTTAAATAGTTATCAGCATTGGTAAAAAATGGCAGTAGTTTTTCATCATCTGGCGTATAGCGACGCAGCTTTTTTAGAAGTCCTTCACTTTGTTCATATACTTCGTTAGCGCGTTTATAAAAGTCTTCTGCTTCATCAATTTTTAACGCGTCTTTAATATCGGCATCAAGGGCTAAACGTACTTGGTAACAAAATAAATTAAGGTTTTGACGATAATCTTGCTGCTCACCTTTGTTTTTACTCACAAAACGGCTTCGTACTAAAGGCAAGTGTATATTGTTAGCGTTATACGCTAAGTGTGATTTAAAGTGGTTATTAAAGTAAGATTCTTCGGTAAGTGTTTGCGGATTAATCCCCATTTCATTAGGGATAGAAAAATACAGATCTATGCGCTGTTCAGAACGAGGAGTTAGTTCTGGTTCAATGACAAAAGATAAGTTTTCATCTTGTTTTAACAATCAGTTCTCCTTCTAAAATATCGTTTTAGTGTACTTGTCTCCTTTATTTTGTTCAATAAAAAAGGCTCAGTAAATACTGAGCCTTAATAAGATTAATGTGCTAGTTATAGTTTAATATTAATACCAGCAAATAAACGACGACCTAATGTGTCATAAGTGTACGGGTCAGTATTCGAATCGTTGTTACCTGAGTAGTATGGTGGCTCTTTATCAAACATGTTATTAACGCCTGCAGAAACAGTTAACACATCATTGATCATGTAAGAAGCGCTAATATCGTGATATACGATAGACGGTGTTGTAGGAGCTAAACACGTGTCATCGCCGATACATGCAAAGCTATCCATTCCAGCAATATAACGAGCTTCATATGTAGCATCCCAGTTGTCGCCTTTAACATTTAAGTTAAAGTTAGATTTAATATCTGCATAACCGCCAGCACCACCAGTGATAAAGCCTGAGTAATCAACTACTGCACCGGTATCAACAACATACTCATCTAAATAAGTTGTATCTAAGCCTGTTTTCCAGCTTAAACCTAATGCTTCAAATGCATAAGTAAGGTTTAAATCAACACCAGATGTTTTCTCAGAACCAATGTTACGTAATTGGTTATTAAAAACAATACGGCCGTCAGCTTGGAATACTGCAGAAGTACTTGTACAAATTGCATTAGTGCTGCTATTTGCGTTACCAATACATTGATCAACCACATATTGATTGTTGTAAGTAGAAATAGCATTTTCAATTTCAATGTCGTAGTAATCTAGCGTCATTGAGAAACCATCAAACCACTCTGGCTCGTAAACAACACCCACTGTAAGCGTATCTGCTTCTTCTGGAGTTAAATTACTGTTACCACCAACGGTAACTTCAGCTTGGCTGTCTGCACCAGGGTAGCTAACTTGCTCGTATGATGGCGCGTTACCAGAATAAAGCTCATCAACTGTTGGGGCACGGAATGCTGTAGAACGAACACCACGCAGCATTAACTCGTCATTTACGCGCCAAGTTAAACCTAGTTTCCACGTTTCGTCTGAACCAAATGTACTATAATCAAATGCACGAACAGCTGCACTTAGCTCAACTGAATCAGCAAAAGGTGCATCAGCAAGTAATGGGATTGCAAATTCAACGTAAGCTTCATTTACATCAAAACCACCGCTAGTAGCATCAACGCGAGGATCGTTACCTAAACCCTGCGCTGCAATTGAATCTGGTGTGTACCATGCTTTTTCTTGGCGGCGCTCAACACCTGCTGCAAACGCAGCGTAGCCAGCTGGCATTTCAAACATTTCGCCTGAAAGTGATGCAGCTAAAATAAATAATTGGCTACCACCTGAGTTTTGCTCTGTGTAAATGTAGTCTTGAACATTAGATAAGGCCCAATCAGCCTCATCTAATGGGTTAAATGTTCCCGCTGTAATTGCTGTATTTATTGCAGAAACATTATGAAGGTTACTTAGTTTATCTACTGAATCATTGCGACCAAAGTTAGCAGAAAAATCCCAAGAGTAATCACTTATTACACCCTCTGCACCAACAACAATACGGACTGTATCTACTGTTTGAGATAAACCACGAGCACCACTTTCTGTCATACGACGACGATAACTAATTTCATCACCGTAAGCATAGTTAGTTGGTGTTGTAACATAATTACCATCAGCATCTTCTACAAACGCACCATCAACAACCTGACGTTGATCATACGTTTGACTTAATAAGCTATTACCCATGCTTTCATTATAGTTAAAACCAAAGTTAATTGGTTGTGGAGCTAATTGTTGCTCTGACCAGCGTTTAGTGTAAGTAAACTCACTAAAAAGACTAGTATCATCGCTTAACTCATAAGTACCCATACCAGTAAGATTCAAACGTTCCATTGGCGTGTATAAGTAGCTTTGTTCTGCATAATTGTAAGCATCAGCTTCATCAGTGAAACGATGTAAACTACCACCACGGTTACTTAAACCGCTGTCGTTTGCTACACCTTGTTGCTCAACTTCGCCATCACTGTTAGTAATACCCGTAGTGTTTACGTTATAAATATGGCCGCCTTCACTAAATGATGAACCACCGCAGAAAAGGCCGTTTTCACCTTCAAATAAAGGACAATCTGAAAAGCCACGATCACCTTGGCTAGCTTCTCCACGATTAGTATATTGAGCACCAAAAACAATATTACCTTTATCGAATGAAGTACCCACTGTAAAGTCGATCGACGTTTCTGATGCATCATGCTTTGATGTCATTGCAGAATTAACGTTTAAATCTAAACCTTCAAAATCATTTTTTAGAATGATGTTCACAACACCAGCAACAGCATCCGTACCATAAACAGCAGATGCACCATCTTTAAGTACTTCTATCTGTTTAATCATAGATACCGGGATAGTGTTTAAATCAACTGTAGAAGCTGCACCAGTACCTGAGTTAATCATACGGCGGCCGTTTACAAGTACTAAAGTACGTTGTGAACCTAAACCACGAAGGTCGATTGATGCATTACCACCAGAGCCGTTATTTACGCCCGGATTAGTCATAGCGCCACCAGTAGCAGTCATTTGCTGAAGCACGCTATCAACTGACGTAGCACCTGAAGCTCTGATTTCATCTGCGCCAATAAGTGTAACTGGGCTAGCGGTTTCCATGTCAGAACGCTTAATGCGAGAACCCGTCACTTGAATTTTTTCGATTGACTTTACTGCTTCGTCAGCCGCTAAAGCTTGCACACTTGAGAACATTGGAAACGCTGCGATTACAGCTAAACCAAGAGTTGATTTTTTCATGAAAGAACCCTACTTGTTGGAAATTTACCTTTATTGGTAATGCTCACTTTTTATTAGAATAGTGAGTCAGGTGGGCAACTTAGGCGCCTTTAACTGAACGAAAACTTAACGACGGCTCAATTTATATCAAGAAATAAAATAGAATAACTATAGTAGGTACATAGGTTACATTATGTTTCATTGTTAATTAATAAATACATTTTAAAAACAATGCCTTGAAAAAACAATGAAACATTAGAAACACACCTGAAACCAAAGTGATTCACTTTGTAATCAAATGTAATTAACTGAGCTATGTACCAAAAACAGACAAATTAACAACTTAATCACAGCACATTATTAAAACCGCAAAACTAAATATTAATTAATAACCATATTTATGCATACTTGGCGCTTAAATAGTCTTATTTAGCCATTTTAGAAGGTTTTTTGATTAGATTTTTTATTCATTCACAATTAAAATTGAACTTTTTGAGAGCACTTATTCACCATTGAAGTTTTATCGGTATAAAAACCTAAAAAGGCAATTTTATTGATCTTGTCACTCAAATAATCGTATGTATAAGAAAGCGAACTCACATCAAAAATGCAAAGCTGTATACAATAGTTTGTAGCCGCAACTTTAATAAGTTACGTAAAAAGAATAATTGAGAGTTTGTACTACAGAAGTGGCATTATCTTTAACGGTTAGCTCTAAATTCCAAAGCATATTTTGCTCAGAACAAATGCCAACCATGGTATTGCTTTGCCACAGGCCATTATGTTTTTTAAATTGCTGAGGAATGTAACCCATATACATAGTAATGCCTTTAAGCTTGGCATCTTCAATTGTAAGGTTTGTTGGTAAATCACTAAAAATAGTAAATGGAGTTTCGGGAGAAAGGGTTTTCTCGCTTAACCATACTTTAACATCATTTGAAAAAGCACAAGGCAAATTGGCTGTGCATGTGGCATTTTCTAGAAACTTTTCATCTGTATTTTTGGAGAAATCACATGCTGTTAATAAAAAAAATACCGCCGTGAATAAACTTAATCTATATATAAGCATAACAATTTCGCACTAAAGAAAAGCAAATACTAATAATCGCGACTGCAAATAACAAGTGCGAGTGTTACTATTAAGCCAAATTAGGCACAAACTGTATCAAAAAATAAACAACAAGCTCACAAACATTGATTGATGTCATAATTTTACGTAATTGACCTATCTTTTTTAGGCCAAAAAATTTATCATTTCACCTGCAAAAAATAAGGGTTTCTCAAGTTTTTTTTCTGAAGCTTTCATGTATTGAAAGTTTTAGATAACACGCTTGAGAAAATAGTAGGCCCCACTTTTAAAGGTGGGTAATTCATTTCTAAACGCATTTATTGCAGCGGAAGCCAGAAAATGAGCCAAACAGTAGCATCACAAACTGAGTATAACTATAAGGTTGTACGCCAATTCGCTATTATGACAGTGATTTGGGGCATCGTTGGCATGAGTATTGGGGTTCTGATTGCTGCCCAATTAGCTTGGCCAGCACTTAACTTTGATACACCATGGTTAACTTACTCTCGACTACGTCCGTTACACACGAACGCAGTAATTTTCGCATTTGGTACCAGTGCACTTTTTGCGACGTCTTATTACGTCGTACAACGTACTTGTCAAACGCGTCTTTTCTCAGACAAACTCGCCGCCTTTTCTTTTTGGGGCTGGCAGCTAGTTATTGTATTAGCAGTAATTACATTACCACTTGGTATTACTAGCTCAAAAGAATACGCAGAACTTGAATGGCCTATCGATATTTTAATCGCTGTGGTTTGGATTGTTTACGCTATTGTATTCTTTGGTACTTTAATCAAGCGTAAAGTGTCGCACATTTATGTTGCTAACTGGTTCTATGCTGGCTTTATTATCACTGTTGCAGTGCTTCATATTGTAAACAGCATGGCAGTGCCTGTGTCGTTAACTAAATCATACTCAATCTACGCAGGTGCGGTAGATGCTATGGTTCAGTGGTGGTACGGTCACAACGCTGTAGGTTTCCTATTAACTGCTGGTTTCTTGGGTATGATGTATTACTTTGTACCAAAACAAGCAGGTCGCCCAGTTTACTCATACCGTTTATCGGTAGTTCACTTTTGGGCATTAATTTCATTATACATCTGGGCAGGTCCTCACCACCTTCACTACACTGCGCTTCCTGATTGGACGCAAAGTTTAGGTATGGTTATGTCTATTATCCTATTCGTACCGTCTTGGGGTGGTATGATTAACGGTATTATGACCCTATCAGGCGCATGGCATAAACTACGTACTGATCCAGTACTACGCTTCTTAGTTGTTTCATTGTCTTTCTACGGTATGTCTACGTTTGAAGGTCCTATGATGGCAATTAAATCTGTAAATGCGTTATCTCACTACACAGATTGGACAATCGGCCACGTACACTCAGGTGCACTAGGTTGGGTTGCTATGATTTCAATTGGTGCTATTTACCACTTAATTCCTGCGCTATTCGCGCAAGGTCGTATGTATAGCGTTAAATTGGTTAATACCCACTTCTGGTTACACACTGTAGGCGTTGTTTTATACATTGTTGCAATGTGGATTTCAGGTGTAATGCAAGGTCTAATGTGGCGTGCAGTGAATGCTGACGGTACATTAATGTACAGCTTTGTGCAGTCTTTAGAAGCGTCGCATCCCTTCTATATCATGCGCTTTGTAGGCGGTGTATTCATCGTAACGGGTATGTTAGTTATGGCTTATAACGTTTACCGCACTATTTCAGCTGAGAAAGAATCTCTGAAACTAGACGCGCAAGCACAATTAGCATAACGGAGTGAGATGATGAGCAAGAAAAATTCACAAAACAAACATGAAATAGTAGAAAAGAACGTTGGCCTTATGGCTATTCTGACTGTTTTTGCTATTAGCTTCGGCGCGTTAGTTGAGATCACTCCGCTAATGTTTCAAGACGATACAACTAAACCAGTAGAGGGTTTACGCCCTCTTAACGCTTTAGAAATGGAAGGCCGCGACCTTTACGTGCGTGAAGGTTGTTCTAACTGTCACTCACAAATGATTCGTCCTTTTCGTGATGAAGTTGAGCGTTATGGTCACTACTCTGTAGCAGGCGAATCAGTATGGGATCATCCGTTTTTATGGGGTTCTAAACGTACTGGTCCTGACTTGGCTCGTGTTGGTAAGCGCTACTCGGATGATTGGCATTATGCTCACTTAGTTGATCCACGTGCTGTGGTTCCTGAGTCAAACATGCCAGGCTTTCCTTGGTTAGCAGAGAATACGGTTGATACAAGCCTTACTCTGAAAAAACTACAACTTTTCCGTGATACTTTTGCTATTAACCCAGAAAACCCAAAACATCCGGGTTTAGGTTATGGCGATGATGCAGAGCTTCAAGCAGATGTTGATAAAGTTAATGCTATGAATGATGGCAAAGGCGCAACAGAAATCCAAGCTCTCATCGCGTATTTACAGCAACTTGGTACCCACTTGAAGTAAAAAATTATGGATTACGGAACATACAGAGGCATTTTGACTCTGGTAATTTTAGTATTGTTTATTGTGATTGTTGCATGGGCATATAGCAAGCGAAGCAAAACTCGTTTTGACAGCGCTGCTAATGCCATTTTTGAAGATGAAAAAAAACATGACAACACGCTCTCTAACGAGGAAAAGGAGTCTGAAAAATGACTAGCTTTTGGAGTATTTGGGTTATTGTATTAACCCTTGCATGCTTATGCATCATCTTTGGCCTATTAGTTTGGAACTTAAAAAACTATGCTGGCGTAAAAGAAGGTGAAAGCTGTGGACATGAATTTGACGGCATTGAAGAGCTAAATAATCCACTACCAAAATGGTGGACCTACATGTTTTTCGCAACTTTCATTTGGTCAGTATATTACCTTGCAGCTTACCCAGGTTTAGGCAACTGGGAAGGTTTAGGTAAATGGACTAGTTCTAATCAAGGTATTACGTCTTTAGCTGAATCTAAAAAAGCAGTTGCAGAGGCAAAAGCGGATGGTCGCTTTGTAAAACTTGATAAAGAGTACGAAGCTGCAGAAGAGCGCTTTGGTCCTATTTTTAATAAACTTGCACAAGTACCCGTTTTAGATTTAGTTAACTCTAAATTTGAAGGTGATGCTGCACAGCAAATAGCACTTGATAATGGTAATAAACATGAGCAAACAGATGGCCAAGTAGCCATTGAAATTGGTCAGCGTTTATTTTCACAAAACTGTGCGCAATGTCATGGCTCTGATGCACGTGGTGGTGCTGGCTTCCCTAACCTAACTGATAAAGATTGGTTATATGGCGGAACACCTGACAAAATTAAAGAAACACTTCTTTATGGTCGTATTGCAGCAATGCCAGCTTGGGGTCCTGCTCTTGGCGAACAAGGCGTTAAAGAAATGACAGCACATGTGCTGAGCCTTTCTGGTCGTACTGTTAACCAAAAAGACGCAGACGCAGGTGCCGCTAAGTTTGCTATGTGCGCCGCATGTCATGGTGCTGATGGTAAAGGGTCAGTTGCACATAACTTACCATTTGGCGCGCCTAACCTGACTGATAACATTTGGTTATATGGTGGTTCTCAACGTGCTGTTGAAGAAACGCTTAACCACGGCCGTGCCGGTGTAATGCCTGCATGGAAAGACATTTTAGGTGAAGATAAGATTCACTTATTAACTGCCTATGTTTACAGTTTATCGCAAGATAAATAAGCACGCGGTTAATAAAATGTTTATAAATTAATTTATTTAATTCAATAGATTAATCCAGATCAAAAAAGCCTCCACTGTGAGGCTTTTTTTTAGTCTTTTACGTATAATTCCTATAAAATAAACCTCCCTAAACTAATTTAGAGCAACTATGCAACCTACTCCGTGGTATAAAAATTTTTGGCCTTGGTTTTTAATCTTTTTTCCGTTAGTTGCCATTATTGGCTGTATTAGCTTATTTATTACGGCAATAGGTAACGGTCCAGATATGGTTGTTGACGACTACTACAAAAAAGGTAAAGCAATAAACTTAGAACTGACTAAGTTTGAAAAAGCAAAAGCACTTTATCTACATGGCGAATTAAATGTAACAAACGAGCGTGTAAGCTTTAGATTTTCTAAAGGCGACTTTAGTAATGTACATGCGTTGAAGCTATCTTTTTATCACCGCACCATTAAAGCACATGACTTTGCAGTTACGCTTACGCCTAATGCTAATCAAGAATTTACTGCATTACTTAACGAGTATACGCAAGGTGCCTACTCTGTCTTTATTGAGCCAATAGATGGCAGTTGGAAAATGAAAGAAAATATAACGTTACCAACTGAACAAACCGTTTTAGTTACTCCTAATTATAAGTAGTAATAACTATGTCTAACTCTTGCTTTCATTGCCTTGAAAGTGTGCCAAACGGATTTAGCGCAAACGTTATAATTGACGATAAAGCTCAGCCAATGTGTTGCATTGGCTGCCAAGCTGTTGCGCAAAATATTGTTGATCAAGGTATGACCGATTATTATAAATACCGAACGGTTCGTGCTGGAAAGGTCGAACAGCTGGTACCTGAGCAACTCGCATTTATAAAAAGTTATGACAACGAAGACATTCAAGACGAATTTATAGCCACTAACGATAATATCTCAGAGGTATTATTAAGCGTTGAAGGTATAACCTGCGCCGCTTGTGCATGGCTTATCGAAAAACAACTCTTAAATTTAACCTCAGTTAAGCGTGTTGATGTAAATACATCTACCAACCGCGCGATGATTCAATGGGATAAAACCAGCACCCCATTAAGTGAAGTTATTACTTCCTTAGCTAAAATTGGTTATAAAGCCTACCCATTTCAATCAGATATTGAAGCTCAGCAAAAGCAACAAACTGCAAAAGCCTATATTCGCCGTTTAGGTGTTGCTGGTTTAATGACCATGCAAGTAATGATGTTTGCATTTGCCATGTACTTTGGCATGTTTTCAGGCATGGACAGTAACTTTGAGCAGTATTTTAGATGGATCAGCTTAGTACTTGCCTCCCCTGTTGTTTTATATAGCGCACTGCCCTTTTTAACCAATGCTATAAATGGCTTGAAAGCAAAACAGCTCAATATGGATTTACCCGTATCACTGGCTATTTTTGGCGCATTTGGCGCAAGTTGTTACGCCACATTTATGCAAGTCGGCGAAGTGTATTTTGAATCTGTGTGTATGTTCACCTTTTTACTGTTATTAGGTAAATACCTTGAATTTAGAGCGCGTTTAAAAGCCAGTGAGTTTACTGCCAACTTACAAAAACTATTGCCATTAACAGCCCGCACCATTAACGAAAGTGGCGAAGAGCTTATAATTGCAGCCAAAAAACTAAAACTTAATGACGTAGTACTTATTAAAGCGGGTGAAACGATTCCTGNGATGGCGAACTAATTAAAGGTAAAACCACCGTTGATGAGTCAATGATGACGGGGGAGCATCAACCTGTAACTAAATTTATTGGTCACAATGTTTATGCCGGTTGCGTTAACCACGACGGCGTTATTGAAATAAAAATTAATAAAATTGGCCAAAATACACTTTTAAATCAAATAATACGCCTGCAACATAACGCATTAACCAAGCGCCCTAAACTAGTTGAAATTACTGATAAAGTCGCACAGTGGTTCATAGCTTGTTTGCTTGTATTTGCTTCACTTACAGCGATCGGCTGGTACCAAATTGATCCTGAGCACGCATTTTGGATCACCATTTCGGTTTTAGTTGCTACCTGCCCGTGTGCGCTGAGTTTAGCTATACCCACCGCGCTTACATGCGCAGTGGCAACACTTACTCGAAAAGGCGTATTAATAAAACAAGCACATGTGCTCGAAACACTCTCACAAATCACTTTATTTGCATTTGATAAAACAGGCACACTTACGCAAGGTAAATTTAGCCTTGATGAAGTAGATATAATCGATAAAAAATATACAAAAACGCAAGTGCTAGATATGGCAGCCATGCTAGAGCGTTATTCTGAGCATCCTATTGCCAGCGCTTTTGATGAAATCACGCCCGTTCATAACACTCTTGATAACGTTGAAGTACATCCAGGGCTAGGAATTAGCGCACAAGATACAACTCATCATTACGCAATTGGTAAAAGTGGCTGGTTTGATAGCAAAAAATCGAATGCACAAGCAAGCTTATATATAAATAAACAAGTTGTTGCACGTTTTTACTTTGTTGATAAAGTAAAAAACGATGCGAAAAAGCTTATAGAGTCTCTTCAATCGCAAAACTTAACGTGTCATATGTTAACCGGTGACGCG
Source organism: Pseudoalteromonas sp. TAE79 (assembly GCF_000498015.1). NCBI lineage: Bacteria > Pseudomonadati > Pseudomonadota > Gammaproteobacteria > Alteromonadales > Pseudoalteromonadaceae > Pseudoalteromonas > Pseudoalteromonas sp. TAE79. Next base: position 27,801 of record NZ_AUTL01000248.1, on the reverse strand, counting down.
TCAGATGCAGGGCAAAAAGTAGCTAAACAGCTTAAACTTGAAAGCGTACAATCAGGATGTTCCCCACAGGATAAACAAACCGCAGTTGAGCAATGGTCTTCACAAAGCGAAGTGGTTGCTATGGTCGGTGATGGCATAAACGACAGCCCAGTATTTGCCAGTGCGCATTTATCAATTGCTATGGAAACCGGTGCTGACATATCAAAAAATAGTGCTGATGTAGTGCTTCTTAATAGCGATTTAGCCTCCATTGGTCATTTACTTAATGTTGCCAAACAAACCAGACGTATTATTAAACAAAATCTTGCGCTGTCTTTATTGTATAATGCTTCCATATTACCATTGGCAGCGCTGGGCTTAGTAGCCCCATGGATGGCTGTTATTGGCATGTCTGCCAGCTCAATTATTGTGATTAGTAATTCACTAAGGCTATTAAAGTTATGAGCATAATTTACATTTTGATCCCTATTGCCATTTTATTTGTCATTATTGCTATTGGCGTATTTTTTTGGGCCGTAAAAAGTGAGCAGTTTTCAGATTTAAACAAGCAAGGTCATAGTATTTTGTTTGAAGACGACAAAGAGCAACATAATAAAAGTAATGATTGACCCTCTTTATACCAGCGCATTTTTAATGGGCCTAATCGGTAGCGGTCATTGCATTGCTATGTGTGGCGGTATTGCAAGCTCATTACAACTGGCTAGTGACAAACGCAAAACATTTACCTATTCATTTGCCTATAATGTTGGACGTGCCTTGAGCTACATGGCAGCAGGCGCACTTGTTGCAGGAATTAGTAGTCAATTTGCAAGGCAAAATACGTCCTTTTCTTTAGCCCTTTCATTCATTGCTGCTATTTTTATGCTCCTCGTTGGCGTGTATATAATGCGCTTGGGCCCTACTTTGCAGTGGTTAGAAAGAATTGGCAAAACCTTGGTGTGGCAACACATTGTTAAACTAAATAAATATTTAATGCCTATCAACTCTCCTTTTAAAGCCCTAGGTTACGGTGCTTTGTGGGGCTGGCTGCCTTGTGGTTTAGTATATTCAGCGCTTACATGGGCGATGACTAGTCCTAGTGCTTTAGATGGTGCTTTAGTTATGCTTTGCTTTGCTCTGGGTACTTTTCCCGCGATGATCACGTTAGGCGTTGCAGCGCAAAAACTAAATACTATTATTAACCATCCATGGACCCGAATTGTATTAGGCAGTGTTATAATTTGGTATGGTATCTACTTATTGATTATTGCAACCGACAAGTTGGTACATTAATCTACACAATGTCGTGAATAAAAATTTAAACGGATTAAATTATGGATTTCTCTCAAAGCCGTACTAAAGGTAATTGTGCTATTAGCTGTAATAACTGCAGTATCAGTCAATTGTGTTTGCCATTTTCACTTAATGGCCAAGAAATGGACAAGCTAGACGAAATTATTGAGCGAAAAAAACCTCTCCATAAAGGCGACTATCTATTTGAATCAGGTGCACCTTTACAGGCTATTTATGCGGTACGTTCAGGCTCATTTAAATCGTACACATTATCAGAGCGAGGTGATGAGCAAATTACTGGCTTTCATTTAGCTGGCGATCTAGTTGGTTTTGATGCGATAAATAAAATGACTCATCCAAGTTTCTCACAAGCACTTGAAACGTCAATGGTTTGCGAAATCCCATTCGATACTCTTGACGAACTATCAGGGAAATTACCTAAACTTCGCCAACAAATAATGCGCTTAATGAGTAGCGAAATTACTTACGATCAAGAAATGCTGTTACTACTCAATAAAAAATCAGCAGAAGAGCGCCTAGCTAGTTTTATTTATAACTTATCTGAGCGCTTTGGTGAGCGCGGTTTTTCGCGTAAGGAATTTAGATTTACGATGACTCGCGGTGAAATAGGCAACTATCTAGGCCTTACTGTAGAAACTATTAGTCGTTTATTAAGTCGTTTTCAAAAAGCAGACTTAATTAAAGTAGAAGGTAAATTTATTACAATTTTAGATAATGATGCCTTGGCAAAAACAGCGGCAATTGTTAAGCCTCGTCAAATTAAATAGTTTGATTTAGAACAACAATTTATATGCTACCCCTTTAACTGTTTTATATTTACGTTACACTAAATGTACACCCGTTATGTAAATGGAGTAGCATATGAACACTATTAAACGAATTATTGCGGTTATTGACCCTACCAAAGACGATCAACACGGCTTAGCACGTTCAATAGATTTAGCTAAAAAGTCTGGCGCAAGTATTACCGCTTTTATGACGGTTTACGACTTCTCTTACGAAATGACAACCATGCTATCAGGCGATGAGCGCGAAGCAATGCGTGACGCTGTACTAAAAGATCGTGAGCTATGGCTAAACGATTTAGTCTCTCCTTACAAAGATATAAATATTGAAACCCAAGTGGTTTGGCATAATCGCCCTTACGAAGCCATAATCGATACTGTAATTGATGAAAAGTACGATCTAGTAATTAAAGGCACACATCAACATGGTGCACTTAAATCCGTTATTTTTACCCCGACCGATTGGCACTTAGTACGCAAATGCCCAGCTCCGGTTTTATTTGTAAAAGAAATGGCGTGGCCTGCTCACGGTAATATTTTAGCTGCTGTAAATGCAGTTAGCGAAAATGAAGAGCATGTAGCACTTAATAAACGCGTTATTAAAGACGCACAATTTTTATGTGAACTTGCCAACGCAAAACTTAATTTAGTTAATGCTTATCCTGCAACGCCCATAAATATCGCAATCGAAATTCCTGAGTTTAACCCGGGGCTTTATAACGAATCAGTTAAAAAACATCATCATGAATCAACCAATGCACTTGCTGCAGAGTTTAATTTAAACCCAGAGCAATGTTTTATTGAAGAAGGCCTGCCAGAGGATGTAATCCCTGATGTAGCGAAGCGGTTAAATAGCGAATTAGTTGTTATTGGTACCGTTGGGCGTACCGGCTTAAGTGCTGCTCTTGTAGGTAACACAGCAGAGCATGTAATTGATAGCCTAGACTGTGATGTACTGGCACTCAAACCCGATGGTTACGTGAGCCCACTTGCAAAAAACTAGATTAACCAAAAGATTTTTAGCAAGTAACAGCTCATATACTACTTGCTAAAAATACCGTGTTTAAATTGCTTTTAATTACATCCTAAACTCGCATATTCAGGTGGTTTGGGTATAATACGCCCCTTTATTTTTAGCAAATAACTTTGCTGTATTGTTTTACTAGGGGGCGTAATTGTCACACTCAGATCAAGCTAAAGCTCAATTTAACTTAAATAAGCTGCAAAAGCGTTTACGTCGCCAAACTGGTCAAGCTGTTATGGACTTCAATATGATTGAAGAAGGCGACCGTATTATGGTGTGTTTATCAGGCGGCAAAGATAGCTACACCATGCTTGAAATGCTTCAACATTTAAAACGTGTAGCACCTATAAAGTTTGACCTAGTTGTTGTAAATCTTGATCAAAAACAACCGGATTTCCCTGAACATGTACTACCCCAGTACCTTGATAAACTAAATGTTGAGTACAAAATTGTAGAAGAAGATACCTACAGCATTGTTACCGATATTATCCCTGAAGGTAAAACAACGTGTTCACTTTGCTCACGCTTACGTCGTGGTATTTTATACCGCACAGCAAATGAGATAGGCGCTACTAAAATAGCCCTTGGGCATCACCGTGATGACATGATTGAAACCTTATTTTTGAACATGTTTTATGGCGGTAAACTAAAAAGTATGCCGGCTAAATTAATGAGTGATAATGGCGAGCACATGGTTATTCGCCCACTTGCATACTGCAAAGAAACCGATATAGCCCAATACGCATTTGCACAAGGCTACCCTATAATCCCTTGTAATCTTTGTGGCTCACAAGAAAACCTACAGCGTAAACATACAAAAGCAATGCTTGCAAAATGGGATGCGGAGCATCCTGGGCGTATCGAAAGTATTTTTACAGCAATGCAAAACATAGTGCCTTCACATTTAGCTGATGCTGACTTATTTGATTTTAAAAACTTACAAACAGGTGAAGTAATTGATGGTGGCGATATCGCCCTTGATAAACCTGACATACCTAAAGTACCAGTAAGTAGTGAAATTGATGAACAAGAAGTGCCAAGTGTAGTTACTATAAATCTTAGCTAACTTTTAGTTATAGTTAGCTAAGAGTAAAGGATTAAGGGTTTGTATTTATATACAAACCCTTTAATTTACCAATTTAATCTTAAGCTTTACTTTAACTCTCAGCTAAACCTTGTAAAAACTCTAAACTTAACTTTTCTTGTGCATTGGCCTGGTATGGCAACTGTTGCAAGCTATCGTACGAAAAATCGTTAATATCAAAGTGACTTATTTCACTATTCCCAAAGCTGTTACGCTCACCGGGGCTTGGGGACATTTTCTCAATTACAAAATCACTTAAACGCATATCTGTAATACCTTGTGGTAATACCGACCAGTGAGCTTTCAAATTAAGTGTTTGGCTTCCCTGTGCTAACCGCTCTTTAGATACTAAATGAGCAAGTGGTGTATCGCCACTGTATAAGTTAGCCCTAACACGATACAAACCGCTTTTTATCACTGTTAAATTAGCTGGCACGACCATGTTTTCATCTTGTGCATATGCAGTTTCAAAACCTGTTAAAGTCGCACTCGGCGCCATATATTGAATTTGTGCAACTACAGGGACTTTTTTACCAGCAACATCACCCTCTACAAACACTTGCAAACTACGAGGGTAATCATCCTCTCCTTTAAAGGTGATAGTTGCCTCACCTTCACGTGCATTACCTATATGAGTATTTAATACTTCTTTTGTATCTGTATTTGCAAGCTCAACGACTACTTTACCAAGTCCTTGAGCACTTACTCTTATTATTATTTCTTCTGGGTATACAAAACGATACTGCTTAATACTTAACGTTAAAGCATCACCACTTTCGTCAATAGGGCTCGACACAGGGTAAAACTGGTTTGGTTTTAATCGGTCTTCATCTAGTGGGCTTAATGGTTGAGAATAAGGAGGAAATTTGAGTGCGCTTTGGTATTGCATAAACACTTGCTGCGCCGCTTTTGTTAAGTCTTCATTAAACGCGACTTGCTTTTTTGATTGTGTTTTATTTTTTTTAGGTACATCTATGGGAATCACTTTTACAGGTGATAAATCAGCTGCGTTCGCACTGTGTTTAATCTGTGGTTTTATTGGCTCAGCAGCTTTATGAGCATCATTTTTACCAGTAAACCATAGCGAAAATAAAATAGTGCTAATAATTAAAGCAACGACATAAAATTTTTTCATTTTTATATTTCAATCTTTTATAAGGCGTATAGTTTTTAATACTAATCTGCTTATATATGGGGTCTATTTAACGTTAAGAAAATTACGCTAGAACTAGGCAAAAATTTTTGTATCTAGTTGTTCTAAATAAAAAATTTTTAACAACGTTATAGTGCAATTTAATTCGTTAAATTGATCAAAGATTTATGCAGATTGGTATAACTACACGCCTTCTATGTTATGGAATCACATTATAAATAAGTGCTGATGCACTTAAATTATTTGAATCCTTAATATAACGATATTGTTTTTTCCAAAACCAACTACCTGTAGTTTTATCAAACGTATTAAACCCTACGTTATTACCTTCAACATTTACGTTATTCATGGCTATTGTGACATTACCTTTACGCTGCGCGTTATGTATTTCGTTATGGCTATAACTGTCACTCATCATCATTGGATAATGATTTGGCATAAAGCTACTAACAGCATCACCTTGCGATTTTAAATGGCCATCTGTATCAATACTGCTGCTACAACTTCCAAACGAGCCAGCCGAACTTGCACCACATGAAGAGTGCGATGCTACAACCGAATCATCATTACCTTTTAAAAATCCACCTGTTAAACCTAAATACGCATTACCATCTGCCACAAAGCGTAATCTAGGTGTACGTGCATCAGGAAATGGCGATATTTTACGGGCATTATTCACTTTTAAATCGTGTAATACACCAACAGCTTCGGTTACATCGCTCCCTAGCCACCATTTGAGTGCTGCATCGACCGCAAAGTTCCATGATGCGCCAGTTAAAGCACTAACTGCTACATCAGCCAGCTCACTTCCACCGCCCGCGCCTGCTAAATCAAACGTCGCAACAATATTAAGCGGCTGTAAGCCTGCGTTTTCTAACCAGTTTTCTTGGTTATCAATAATATGGCGTGCAACTAAGTCGCCTGTTGAATGTGTTACAAATACACAGCCATCACTGCATAAATTAGAGCGTGAAATTTGCTTTAACTTTGGCCACACCCAATCGGTAGCAATTTTACCTTCAATTCGCTCATAAGCAGGCCAATCAATTCGCTCATCTGCACGATTATTCCAGTACGATTGCCAATATGTTTCACCGTCATTAATTACATCACTACCCGACTTATTGGTTATTTGCGAAGTTTGTAACCCGTGAATTAATATAATTTTGTAGTCTTTACTCGCTGCAGAAAAGCTCATTAACATAGCAAGTCCCGCAACGATTAGGTGGCTTGGCTTAATTAATTTGTGTGTGTATTTGTTGTTCATACAATTCCTTAATGTTGTGTACTTAATATTTTATTATCATTTAAGGTATTCATGTTGGTCTGCGTAAGCTTGTCAGCCTAAGCGCTCACTAGTATTAGGAACAACGAACAAAAATGCAACAACCTATTATCATTTAGGAAGGGTGGGAATTTATTTCATACTGATTAATGAGTTAACAAAGGTATAGTTGTTAAATATGAAATTATTAAATGAGTTTCAGGGGGATATTGAGGTATAATATTAAAACGAGCACCATTAAAAGTGCCCGCTATAGAATAAGGACAAAGCTAATCTAACCGTTGGCTTTAAGCTCACTGGTAAATTGCCCAATCGCATTTACAACTTCTTGCGCGCCTTGTTGGATCTCTTGCATCACTTCACCAGATTCTTTAGATAACGCCAAGCCTTGCTCTGCTTTTTCTTTACCTTTTTCTATTACAGCAACCGTATTTTGTGTTTGTGATTGATTACGTTGCACAACTTCTACAATTTCTTCTGTTGCTTTTGATGTACGCGATGCAAGCAGCCTAACTTCATCTGCAACAACGGCAAAGCCTCGACCTTGCTCGCCAGCTCTAGCCGCTTCAATTGCGGCATTTAATGCTAATAAATTTGTTTGTTCAGCAATGCTACTAATGCTTTGTACAATACTTGATATTTGCTGCGACTGCTGATCAAGCGCTGAAATCTCATTCGCAGCTTGCTCCATGTTAATAGCCAGCTCAGTCATTACTGCAACAGTGTCTTGTATAACGCTCGCGCCCTGTTCTGCTTTTTTATCCGTTTGGGTTGAGGTGCTATAAGCAATCTCGGCCGCTTGTGAGATTGCAATTTCTTGATTTACTTGTTCAGTAATAACTGTTGCAAACTTCATCACTTTATAAAGCTCATTTGCGTCATTTGAGATTGGGTTATATGACGCTTCTAACCAAACAATATTGCCGTGTTTATCTACGCGTTTAAAGCGCTCAGCAATAAATTGACCATCTCTTAATTTATCCCAAAATTGCAGGTATTCTTGGGAGTTGTACTCTGAAGCCTCACAAAATGTGCGATGGTGTTTTCCTATTAATTCACTTTCTTGATAACCCATTGCAGCTAAAAACTGTTCATTTGCTTTTAAAACATGGCCCTCTAAATCAAATTCAATTACCGCCATAGAGCGATATATAGCTTTAATAGTATCGCTTTGCTCGCGAGAAGCTGTAATTGTTTTTGTAAGTACACTCCCGAATATAGAAAAATAGAGCAACTGATCTTGCTCCCCTTTTACAGGATGTACTATTAAACGTAACCATTCAGCTTCACCATCACCGCGCGCAATTTGTAATGCACCGCCCCAATGTCCTTCTTTTTTTATAGCTTGCTGTAGGCTTTTAAATTCTGAAGATTGACGAGATGACTCAGTAATAAAATCATCAAAAGAGTTATTAGTAAGATCGTCTTCGTTGTAGCCTAAATTTTCTAAAAACCTATCATTGGCGTGCGAAATTCTGCCATCATAGAGAATGTTCAGTACTAACATCTCTCGGTAAAGCCCTTCCCACACTTGTTGTAACGGATAGAGTTCTGCTTTTAAAGAGGCTATTTCATTTTGCTTATTTTTAGAAAAAAACATTAATATCCTTACTAGGGCGTGTTGACCTTTGTGGATTGAAATTTGTTCAATCTAGGGGCGATTAAATCACGGCGCGAGGTTTGTAACCTAGTGGGCTCGATAACTGCTCCTGCGTTATTCTAATGGCTTACATCCATGTAAGAATAAGTAAAAACCGAGCAAAGCTTCCGCGTCCTGCTCACGCCCCTTACCTACATCCATGTACGTCCCTAGAAAGAATCCAAAGGGCAGCGTATGTTTGGTATTTATACTACGTTATCGCCTATTTATGGGGAATACCACACTACATAGGCTCTGCCTTGCCTAAAAACCAAACACACTGCCGCAAATTCACCCACCAAAGATCAACACGCCCGAATACATTCAATATAAAATTAACTTTAGTATAGAAGACATTTATAATAACGCGATAAATAACAAGCAGTTTGAAGCTAAATTATTAATAAAAAATTCAAATTAAGCTTAAAATTGTAACCTTTCATATAAACCAGATGCTCTTGATACGCTTTTATTCATTGCTAGTTGCAGTACTTTTTTGTCAGCCACCAGCTCAAACTTATTTTTAGCGCGGGTTATTCCCGTATACACTAATTGCCTGTTAATACCCATGCGCGCTTGTTTTAGCGGTGGCAGTACCATAGCGGTGTAACTAAACTCTGAACCTTGTGATTTATGAATAGTCATTACGTATACTTTATCGTGTGCAGGGAGTCGTGCTGGCGAAAATGCTCGTTGATTACCTTGCTCGTCAATAAATATGGCTTTGAGCTGATTGCTTTCATCGGGCATTAAAATACCAATATCGCCGTTAAATAACTTAAGCTGGTAATCGTTTTGGCTCACCATAATGGGCATGCCTGTATAATGATGAGTATTAGGGCTAACTGTTATTAAACCTTGCTGTTGCAATACGCGCTCTATTCGCTGATTTAAGCTATGCACGCCGTAATCGCCCTCTCGTACCGCAGCTAAAAGCTGATAACTAGCAAAAGCAGCATGCACCTGTGCAACATCTGCACCTTGGGCAATTAAGTTAAGGTATTTTGCATAATGACTTGCTGCACTTTTAACAAGCTTTTCAATTGGTTTTGCTACAAAGTCGTAATCTAAAATTACATCGTTAAAGCGCCCTTCACTACTTTCTTGCTCTACGTAATTTAAAATACCGGTGTTATTGGTGTTTACCGCAAGTGCGAGTTGACCAATGCCGCTTTGTGCATCAAATCGATAACTGTGTTGTAAAAAGGCAATGCAATCTGCGAGTTTAAATTCACTCACGCTTTGCGCTACGAGCTTATGCTCATTATTAAAACATAAGCTATTTAGCTCATCACAACGTGCTTGCGAGTAGCTTGGCGTTTGCCCAAGTGTTAAACCTTGGCATAAATCGCTCATTACGCTGCCGGTATCTACCGAGGCAAGCTGATCTTTGTCACCTAGGAGTATTAATCGCGCGTGCGCAGGAAGTGCTTCTATTAATTTAGCCATCAGCGATAAATCGACCATACTGGCTTCATCAATAATTAGTACATCTAAATGCAGCGGATTACTTTTGTTATGCCTAAATTTATTAGTAAACGGTTTTACACCCAATAAGCGATGAATAGTTTGAGCGCTTTGCGGGATCAGCGTTTTTATATCATCAGGAATCGTTGTGAGCTTATTTTTGGCACCTAAAATAGATTCACTTAATCTTGCAGCGGCTTTACCTGTAGGGGCCACCAGCTTAATACTAAGGGGTGCTGTTTCATAAAGTGACTGCAAAATAGCCAGCAACTTAGTCACTGTGGTAGTTTTACCTGTACCTGGGCCACCCGTGATCACACTAAAGCCTTTGGTGGCCGCAATCGCACACGCCACTTTTTGCCAATCAGTTTCAATTGTCGAATCAGCAGGAAAATAGGTATTTAAAAGTTCAGCCAATACTTCATTATTAATATTGAGCTTTCGCTCGCTCATGCTTAATAGTCTATCCGCGAGTGTTTGCTCATAACCGGCAAGGCGCGCAAAATAAAGTCGCTCGTTAAACAGCTGCAGTGGTTTATTTTCGCCCACGCTTTCATGGCTTTGTAAATAATTAAGCGCTGTGTGTACATTAAAATCATCACTAAACGGGCTTAGCGTACTGGGTACATTGCCATCGAGTTTATTAAAGTCACTTTTGCGCAAGTTAAAAGGATTGCTCCAGTCAACCTCATTTAAGGTTAGGCAGCTATGCTGGCTTTGCTGTGATAAGCACAGCAATAAAATAATATAAAATAGTTCATTGTGAGTTTGCTCAATGTCATTAGCACACAGTAATTCAGCGAGCTTCACATCAACTACACGCAGTCGGTTTTGCGCTAATAAATACTCAAGTAACGGGACTTCGGTGATCGTATTATTTAACACAATGTCCTCTAATGGGGCATCTTGTGCTACATTTTTTGAAGTAAGAGGCTCTGCGGTTTCATTATTAAGTGTCTCGTCTATATCGTCAAACAAGCCAGGTTGCTCATTTAAATCGCTCATAGCATAGCTCCTTGGCTAAATAAGCCATCTAAAATAATCACTTGTTCTTCAGTTAGCTTTTTAAAGTACACGCCTTGCCCTGTCGGCATTCCACGTAAAAACGTGTAATACACGCCGCCTAAATGGGTTTCTATCGAGTAATCAGCTATACGTTGTTTTAATAAACGATGCAGCGCTACCGTGTAGATTAAATACTGTAAATGATACTGATGACTGCTCATCGCTTGCTCAAGCATATCGCCTTCGTAATCAGCTGGCGTACTGCCTAAATAATTAGACTTATAATCTAAAATATAATATTTGCCTTGGTAGCAAAATATTAAATCGACAAAGCCTTTTAACAAGCCTTTTACTTGTGAAAATTCAAGCTTACTTTGCGTAAAACCAAAATGTTTAACCAACATTTCGTTTAGCTTAGGTGCACTTAAGCTCTCAAGTGGTAAATTAAACTCCATTTCGACTAGGCAGTCGCTTGGTGTAAGTACACCCAATGAAAGAAGGCTCTTATCTAGAGAGCTGTTATCTAGGGGGCACGCAAGAACATCGAGCACCCACTTTTCAGCCACTTCTCGCCATTGCTCACCTATGTGGTATTTTTCAAGGCAGCGCTTAACAACTTCCGATAAGTTTTGCTCAGTATTAGTTGGGTGGACTATTGGGCTAGTAAAATCTATTTGTTCAAATATTTCGTGCAAACAACTACCGGGCTTTGGCCCTTTAGGAAAACTATAAGGTGATGGCAGTTCGTCCTCTTGCACTGCAAACTCGTCTTTTTCATGATCTTCATCGCTTCGCCCTGGGGCTAATTGGTCGCTGTGCTTTTTAAAGCTCAACGCGCTAAAGCTGGTTGCTCGCCAGTTACGCTCAATAGTTGCCGTTACTTTATTAACACTTAATGTTTGCTGCGCAATTTTACTATTATTAAAACTAAGTGTTCCCTGCTCTAATAATGTGTGTGAGGTAAATTGCTGATAGCTCATCGCGCTATTAGCGTCGCAAAACTCACTTAAATACGTACGCCATGTTTGGCTACTGGCAAGTTCAAGCCCTGCAAATAACACATGCCCTAGTGCACTACTTTGCATAGCTAAGCGGCTACTTTGCCCTTGCCCAATATTATAAACACCCAGCGCACAAAAGTGCACGGCGCGAGTAAGTGCTACATACAGCAGGCGTAAATCTTCAGCTAGACGCTCTTGCTCTGCTTTTTGCAGGGCATCTTCGTCTTTACTTAAATCGTAAATCAGCTTGCCATTATTGTGATAAAGCGCTTCTTTAGTTTCGCGATAGCCACTGGCAAATGGCATAAATACCAGTGGGTATTCTAGCCCTTTTGAGGCATGCATAGTAACAATTTTAACTAAGTTGGCGTCACTTTCTAGGCGTACTTGTACTGTTTCACCATCTTGTTGGCTTACCTTTTGTGCAAACCAGCGCAGTAAACGCAGCGTGCCTTCAAGCTCTATTTGTTTTTGTTGAAGTATTTCGCCCAAATGCCTAAAGTCAGTCAGCCAACGCTCAACGTTATACCCTAAACCTTGCCATCTAGCGCTAAGCTGATTATGGCTCATTAAACGCTCAAGCATTGCCATAGCGCCTTGCTTGTTCCAAATATGACTAAGTTGTGCAAAAAAGTTTAAGTAGTCTTGCCATTTATTTTCATCATCGGCGAGTGCATGTATTTCGTTATAACTTAGACAAAATAGCGGACCAGCTAAAACACCGCGCAGCAGTGACTCGTCATATTGCCCATGCAGCGCCGTTAAAAAGTTAAGCAGGTGATGGCTAAGCTCTTGGCTAAAAACGCTCTCGCGCGATAAATACACACTCGCTATTTTGGCATCATCTAGCGCTTTTTTCATTATTTGCGCTTCAACACGGTCGCGCACTAATATACAAATATCGGCAGCACTTACAGGATTACTGCCAATACACGCATCCCCCTGTTTTGCTTTTTCAAGCAGGGTCACTATTTTATTAGCAAAGTGAGCGGCTAAATGTGCTTGCCCTACACCTTTGTTGGTTGGTTTGTTTTTTTCATCGGCGGCTTCATCCACAAATACATTAAATTCGAATGCGGTCGCGGGTTTGCCATCAATTAAAAAAGAGTCTTCCGCTTTTTTACCTTTAGCAGCCACTGCGTTAAACGGTATGGCGTCGTTATAAATAAAGCTGTTAGCGTGTTTGCCAAATAAACTATTAACACTATTTACTATATCGGTGCTTGAGCGAAAGTTAGTACCCAGCGTAAATTGCTGATCAGTCTGTACAGCTTCTTTTGCGCCAATATACGTAAAAATATCTGCGCCCCTAAAGCCATAAATAGCCTGCTTGGGGTCGCCTATCATGGCAAGTGTGGTATTTTGTTGCCCATAAATTTTACTAAAAATACCGTACTGAATTGGATCGGTATCTTGGAATTCATCAATCATAGCAACCGGAAACAACTGCGCAATTTTTTGCGCCAGTACGTCGCCTTGCTCGTTATTAAGCGCACTGTGTAAATTGGTCAGTAAATCATCTGGGGTGATCACGCTTTGCTCTTGCTTGCGCTTAACTATTGCGGCTTTTACCCAGCGCGCTGCATGTTGTACAACCGCTATTTTGAGCCCTTGGTTTATGCTGTTATTAAGTGCGGCAAGCTCGTCAAATTGACTCAGTAATGGATGCACAAATAATGGCTGATTTTTTTTATAATTGCCTGCATCGCTTAGGTTTTCTGTACTCCACACTTCAAACGAATACTTGTTAGTGCCAAATTCAAAAAACAAATCGCCGCCTAAACAAAATGCTTCAAGCGCACCAAGGCTGCCTTTTCGTGCTGGCGTTTTAGACCCGCTTAAACCCGAGCCTTTAATAGCACCGATAAACTCTTGCTCTAACACCGCTTTTTTAAATGCAGGCACACGGGTTATGTACTCGTCACGGGCTTTCCACACATCGTCTAAATTTATTTGTGGCGTAATGTGCGCATTAGCTTTGTTTAAAATACTCGCCACTTGAGCGAATAAAGACTCTGGTGCGGCAAATACATCTAAAATAGCATCGGTGCGTTCTTTATTAAGTGGGTATACAAACGCACGCCAAAAATCTTTAATAGTTTCAAGTAATATGTCGCGCTCATCTAAAATAAATTCGAGATTAAACGCCACTCCCGACTCAAACGCATGTTGTTTTAGCATCCGCTGACAAAAGCCATGAATAGTAAAAATAGCGGCTTCGTCCATTGATTTAGCAGCTGCATCGAGCAAATCAAACGCGCGGTGCTTATCATCAATTTTGGCAATTACGCCTTCAATGAGTTCGTCGTTTGGGTCTTGCCCAAGCAATGCGTCGCGCGCAGCAATAATTCGGCTACGTACGCGGTCTTTAATTTCTTGAGTGGCAGCGTCGGTAAAGGTTACTACCAAAATTTGCTCAACACTGAGCGGCGTATTTAACTCACCTTCTATTTGCATACCTAGTAAGTAACGTAAATACAGCCCCGTAATTGTATAAGTTTTACCAGTACCCGCACTGGCTTCTATTAAACTTTGACCAATGAGCGGCATAGTAAGAGGATTAAGCGCTTGCATGGTCACTCTCCTTTGCGTGTTCAAATAAAGGCGTGAGCAATTTATCACTCCATTTTATAAATTCTTCTTGGCAGTCGTTTAGCGATTGCACCGTTAAGCGAATATACGGGTTTTCGCCCTCGCCTCGCCCTATGTATTGCGGGCTAAATTTGCTCATTGCTTTTGTTATATCGCCGCCGCTTTTAACGTATTCATAACCACTTACCGGAAAAAATGGCACAGGCTCTGCGCGCAGCGCTTTGTATAATTCAAACCAATCAAGTAACAATGCATCGGCATCAGCTTTATTAATTGGCGCAAAGGTAATTTGCTTATCGAGTCCAAGTAACAATGTTTCTACTTGTTGATCCATACTTTGCGCTGCGAGGTGATAAATAAAGCCTTTAATTAAATCTTTCGCTTTAATACTCGCACTGCGGTAAAACACTTGTTTTTGCAAATAAACATGATTGAGCCAGCCCTCTACTTTGGTGCCTTCAATGGTAAGCAAAACTTCTATCGGCTCACTTTTTCCGCCTTTAATGTGCTCTCTTACTTGCCCTGCAAGCGCGTCAACTCGGTGCTCCATACTCTCAAATATGAGGCTGCCTACATTGGCTTGAGGTAACTCACCCCGCTGCAGTATTTGCTCGGTACTTAGGGGTTGCTCGTTTATATTGGCTTTAAGTATTTCATCAAGGTAAAAATAACGGCGCAGCGCATCTAGGCTAAAGGGTTCTTCGTCTTTTGCTACTTCGTTAAATTGTGGCAGGCGTAAGCCCAATGTTTGTTGATAAAAGCTCTCTTGTGCGCTGCACACACTTCTAATAAACACATCAAGATCTAGCTGATCTGGCACAGTCACATCAAGCGCAATAACTGGCTCTGGTTTAATTGACTCACTTGGCAGCCAAATTGGATTGTAACTGTGGTTGCTCAGCACAGTATTTGCTTGCTCATCGGCTAAATAGTAATGGCTATTAAAGGGCTGTAAATGCTGCTGATTAATTAGACATGCGGGCAGCGTTTTTTCACTCTTTTCGCTTAATACAAAACTACGCCCAATATATTCTAAAAGCTCACTTACAAGCGTTGATGGCATGCGCGGTTGGTTATCAAAACACGAGCGACCAATGTAACTCATGTATAAGTTGTCGCGGGCACTCAGTAGTGCTTCTAAAAATAAGTAGCGGTCATCTAATTTACGTGATCGGTCACCTTTTTGCTTTTTAGAATAAGGCACCAAGTCAAAACCAATGGGTTGTACGTTACGCGGGTAGTCGGCATCGTTTAAGCCCAGCATACACACTACTTTAAATGGCACGGCGCGCATGGGCATAAGCGTACAAAAGTTTACTTGCCCAACCAAAAACCGCTGCCCTACGCCTTTTTCTTGAATGCCTTGTTTAACTAAGTAACTAACAATACGCTGCGAAACCGCTTTACTGTAATCGCCGTTGTCGTGGTGTTTTTGTAACTCTTCGAGCACGTTTTGAAGTACTAATAAATCCCAGCTGTCGTCGCTTTCACTTTCGTATATGGCGTTTAATAGCTCGCTTAAAATATGCGCTTTATTAGTGAGCGTGTCATCAGGCGTTAGCTGCTCTTTAAAGCTTTGCAGTACATCAATAAAGTGCACGAGCTTGTTGAGTGTATCAAGCGCCATGCCTTCTACTTCATCAGCGCTGTAAATACCGTTAAACGGGCATTGTTCGTCGCGCATGGCTATACCAAGCAGTAAACGGTTGAGCCCATGTTGCCAGGTATTTAAATCGATAGCGGGTAAATCAAAGCTGCTTTTATGCGCTGCGTTTATACCCCATTTAACGCCTACACGTTCAAGCCAGTATTGAATTTGCTCGTATTCGTGCGCTTCAAGCCCAAATTTTTCGGCTATTTGCGTCACTTGTAATAAATCGAGAATATCCGACACACCAAAGCGCGAAAACGGTAAGTTAGCTAAACTCGTAAATGAGCTAAGGACGGGCTTTTCTTGCTCTATGGCTAAATCGGCCAATGCATAAGGAATAAAGCGGCTGCCTTGTGCCCCGCCAAATACGGCTTCAATGTAGGGGCTGTAAGTGCCTACATCGGGCATCATGACAATTATGTCTTTGGGGGTAAGCGTTGGGTTTTGATTAAATAAGTTAAGTAAGTAGTCGTGCAAGCGCTCAACTTCTCTGAGCGGTGTATGGCAATCGCTGAGCGTAATGCTGGTGTCGGTTGCGCTGATTGGTAACTTACCTTCGTCGTTTATAAACCACTCTTTATTATCGGTCAGTGATTCGCCTTTAAATGCAAGCTGATAAATCTCGCTTTGTACTTGCCCTAGTAAGGTGTCGTCAAACACATCAATAAAGCCATCAATCCAACGAGCATCTAGCTGTACGAGTTGCTCAAAATAGTCGCGACCTAATTTACCCCACGACGATAACAACGGATTACCTATAAAGTAGTATTCTTCATCTGGGTTGGTGTGTTTTTTTTGTTGCGCTTCCACCAGCGGCATTTTAGCGTATTTAGCGCTTATTTTAGCTGCTGTTTTTTCATCTATAATATCGCCCCAGTAATGCTCACTCGGGTTAAAAAAGAATAATATAACCTCTGTTTTTTTACTCAGCGCTTCAAATACGTCTAGCTGGGAGCTGGCAATCGCCGATATACCAAATAAGCTAATGCGTTGTGGCAGTATGCTATTGTCCATAGTCTCAAGTGCTGCAAGTAACTGCCCTTGCATATTAGCGCGATGAAATTGGCTTTGCCCAAGTTCTTGGCTTAGTTTTACAATGCGTCGCCATAAGTCAGGCTGCCATGGGGCAATGGTTACATCTACGTCATCAAGCTCATCTTTGCCGCTATCCCATGTGGCTATCCAGTGCGGTCGGTACATTAAATATTGGTCGTACACATCGGCTATTTTTTCGCATAACGCAAAGGTTTTTTGCCCGTCAATATCGCCCTCTAAATAGGTTTTTAGCGATAAATATAATGGCTCGTCAATACAGTTTGGTAAAATTGCAAACAGTTTCCAAGCAAGATTAGGTTTATTAAACGCCGACTCTTTAGGGACATTTGGCAGCAATTGCTGATACAACTGCCAAATAAAGCTCGACGGCAGCGGAAAATCAACCTGCGCTGCGACCCCTAAGTTTTCGCTCAAACCTATTTTTAACCACTGCGACATACCCGGCGATTGCACTAGCACTACTTCTTTGTCGAACGGGCTTTGCAATGGGTTTACTTTTAACAGCTGGTGGAACTGCGCTTGCAGGGCTTCCATGCGGTTTGATTGAATAATATTTAGCATATAACACTGACCTTGCTTGAGATAAAACCAGTGTAAGATATTTTCAATATTAGGGGTAGCTCAAACGGGTAATTGGCTTTAATAAATCAGAGAGTTAAGAACTAATTTACAGATTTTTATACGCACAGCATCTATTTTATATACTGTGCGTAGTAGTGAGTTTATTTATAAGGGCTAATACTTGATAAACTAAAGTCACTTTGCATTATTACTTCGCCATCAATGCCTTTTAATTTAAGTGAAATAGTGGGATCAATTTGCTGCCAGTCTATGCTTAAATCACCGTAATTTACGTTATGAGTAAAATCCCCTACTCGGTGTTTATTAGGGCTTACGTCTTTCCATTTTTCAGTTAAGCCAGAGCTGGTCATCTCAATTAATGGGTAATCAAGGTTTTGCTGATACTTTGATATTTCACCCCAGTGCGTATCGCCGCTGATGATCACGACCCCATTTACCTTATGCTTTTTAATCAATGCAAATAAACGGTTTCTATCTTCAGGAAAGTTTGCCCATGACTCCCAACCTGTAAAATCGGGTAAAAGCTGTAAGCTTGAGGCAATCAATTTTAAGCTTGAGGCAATCAATTTTATTGCAGCAGGCTTTTTAAGCTCTTGTTCAAGCCATTGCCACTGGGCTTCACCTAGCATGGATGCGCCCTTCACTTCACTGGGACTATACGGGCCTTGGTTATTTAACTTACGTTTAGTGTAGTATTCAAGCTCACCTACATGGTTTAGCGCATCACGATTCCAACGTAAATCAGGCATTATTACTTGTATGGTTTGCTCATTTTCACCATACATGTACGAGGTATAAATTCCATCAGGGCGAGTGCGACGCGCTGAGTTTACAGGTTCACCCCAAAAATTAAGCATAATTTGGCGTGATTGCTCTTTATGCGGATACTCTTTACCGGCATCGTTTTGGCCATAATCGTGGTCATCCCATATAGCAATAATAGGCGTTTGCGCTTTTAACGTTTTAAAACCAGGCTTTGCCCCTAAACGTTGGTACTTATCGGCAAGTACTCCATATCGTTGGTATCGCCGTAAATATTGTCACCCAAAAATATAAACAAATCCCCTTGCTCTTTATTAATTGTATTAAATATGGGTATGTTTTTATCTTGATGCCCACACGAACCAAATAGGATTTTAGATGGCGCGGCAGTAATACTTGCGCTAATAACCGAACTCAACGCCAAGGCAGTTAGGGTTAATGGTTTTAATAGGTTCTTCATTTTAAAATCTCGCTAATAGCAGGCGCCATATTTGAATTTATTTCATTTGGATTCTGCCCAAGCGCCTTTAAAACGGTCGCCGCTATTTGCGCTTGTTTAAGCTCATTTTTAGTTTTAATTAAGCCACTACCTTTTATTGCGGGGCCAATGGCTGCAAGCCAAATATGTTCAGAGCCGACAATTCCTTCTGGGTAGGTATTTTCACCTAACTCTAGCTCAGCAAGTGCACGTTTAGAGCTGTGATGTTGCCAATCATTGGCATTATTGCCACGGCCGTGATCAGTAGTAATAATTAGTGTGGTGTTATTTTTATAACCCGCTGTAGTTTGAATAGTTGCCCATAAGTCTTTTATAAAAGCGTCACTTTGCCTTGCCGATTTAAGGTATTGATCGTAATGACCATCATACGCAAAGTCATCGGTTTCGCCTAAACTTATCACTAACAACTTAGGCTTTTTAGCCAACATATACGCTTTAGCAAAGCGATATGTAAAACTGTCTAGTCGTACGTTATACCAAGGACTGGGGATTTCACTTTGTAGCGCATTTAACAGCGGCGCATCGGTGAATAAACTCTCTTCAATTGACATAAAACCTGCATTTACATACACGTTACTGCGCTTAGTATTTACAATGTATGGGAATACATCCCAACTACCAAATAAGGCTGTGCTACCTTTAAACTCAGGTAACTTATCTAAACGCTCTAAAATAGTTTTATTTGGGTTGAGCACTTTGTTGTTACTATTTATACTTTCGTCAACTTCACCGGTGAGTATTTCGTTGTAACCAGGGTATGAAAAATACCACGGGTTACTTACCGACATAGTAGAGCCGTTAGCTCTATCGCCAATAATTACGCCTTGTTTAGCCACTACTTGCGTTAAAAAAGGCATTAGTAATTGCTGGCGCTCATTTGCTGTTTTTGCCCAAAACTGGGTCTTTAATTGCTCTGGCTTTTTAACAAAATCAGTATTATTAATTAAGCTATTATCAGCCCCATTAAATACTTCTTGCCAGCGTACTCCATCAAGCGTTACCAGCACTACATTTTGCGCTGCTGCTGCAAAGTTACTCGCTAATACACTTAAGCTAAATAGTGTTACTTTTAAAATCGTTTTCATCGCGTTTTGCGCCCTTTCATATAATAAAGCCCATCAATGATGGGCTTTATTTTAATTCAATTACTAAAACTTAATTAAAAGTCAGCGGTAAATGTAACTGCTGCGGTGCGTGGCGCGCCAATGTAATAAGTAGCGCCGTTACCAGTACCACCTGCTAAGTAGCTTTTGTCAGTAACGTTATAAACAACAAACGATACGTCAATGGCTTTAAACGGGCCTGCATCTACGTCAGTTGAATAACCTGCATTAAAATCAAGTACGGTGTAGCCGTCTACTTTATTACGCGTGCGAGTATCTTCGTCTTGCCATGCACCTAAGCGCTCACCAGTGTATTTAGCCGATAAACCAACACGAAAGCCATCGCTAAAGTAATCGGTAGATACCACAAATAAATCTTCTGATGAATCTATTATGCTGTCGCCTTTTCTAAAGCTCGGTGCTACCTCATTACCACTTTCATCTCTTAATATTACACCCTGTGAATCGTATGCATTTGGATCATCGGATGAATACTCAGAACTGCTATTAGTATACGACGAGTACACGCTCCAGCTTGGTGTTAACATATAGCTTGCTGCAAGCTCAAGCCCATTTGAGTCAATACCCCCTACATTTACGTACGAGCCATTTGTACCAATGGTGTAATCAATCCCATCTGTGCCACTACCAGGGGCAATAAAGGTAATGCGGTTATCAAACTTAACACTGTAAGCCGTTGCTGTAAGGGTTAATCTGTCGGCTTGGTAACGTACACCAAAGTCGATGTTGTCGGCAGTTTCTGGCTCTATGTTTATAAGTGTTGAGCTATCTCGCTCAAGTACACCGTCTTTTATTGCTGAAAAATTCTCGCTGTAACTAGCAAATAATTCTGTGCTGTTATTTAGCTGATACAATACACCACCACTAAATAACACGTCTGAGTCGCTATCTACTTTATCTGATCTTTCGTTAGCAAAGTGGTCGTATTTTTGTAATTCAACTAAATATTGTTTTGCACCAATATTTAATGTTAAGTCGCCAAAATTAATCGAGTCTTGTAGGTACCATTTGAATGTATCGGTATCAAAAGTGTTTTTGTATTGTGTCCAGTAAGGCGTGCTATCAAAGTGATGATAAATACGCGCATCAATTACTTTGTGCCAATCACGCGATTCATCACGTTCGCTTTGCTCATACCAAAAGCCCGCTTCGATATCGTGATCACCAAATGTAGCTTGGTAATTTGCCGTTACACCTAAACGATCTTTGTTGTAATGCGTGTGGCGGTAAGACATAACAGGCGTTGCTGTTGCATCGTAACACGCAGGATTTAAACCAGGACCCGACTCCCATGGCCAGCTCAAACTTTGCGTACAATCGGCATTGGGTGCAAGCGGGTTGCCTTCACTATCAGCAAAACCATAAGAGCCTGCATTAGTGCCACCCTCGGTTGTTGGGTTGCCATTTTCATCAACCGGCGTTGTTAAATAAGGTGGGATCCAATCGCCGCGACCTGAATTTTTATGATAATAAGGGCTAACAGTTAATAATGAAGTTGGCGAAATAGCGTATTCAAATTTTAAATAGCCTAAGGTATTTTCACGAAGCGTTCCCCAACCTTCTGCAAACATTTGGTCAAAATGCGGAACTCCTGTCCAATTCCATGTTAGCTGATCCCAATCGGGTGTTTGTTCAAACTGCTCAAGGCTTACGCTGTTATAGTTTGTCTCGCTTACATCATCGTAAGATAAACGACCAGTAAGTGTTAAATCGTCAAAATTAGATACAAACTTAAGCTCTGCGTGTTGGTTGTCTTTGCCCCCATTACTGCCTGAACCAATCCAGCGGCTTGTATCGGTTTGCGAGTAACTTACGTACGCTTGTGTGTTATTAAAAACAGTGCCTGTTTCGTGTTTAATATAATAACGCGTGGCATCGTGACTGCCTGAGGTATAAGCAAAGGTAGTGCCTTTTTCAAGGCTTGGGTCTTTACTTACAAAGTTAAATGTCCCGCCTAGTGCTTCAAGTGAAGCCGACTTAATATCAGACGTACCTTGACCTACTTCTACCGTTGCTAAATTTTCACTCTCCAAGTAACGGTTAGCTTTAGCACCACCGCCGTAATTAGAGCCACCATTGGGGATGCCATCAACGGTCATACCTAATTGTTGTTGGTTTCCATCAATACTAAAACCACGCATAGTGATTGTAGTAGACCAATCGTCGCCACCAAATGCATCACCTTCGTTTATGCTAATCCCTGGTAAGTTATCAATAACCGATAATATGCTCGATACCGAACTTTGCTGCTCAAGCATTGTAGGCTCAATAACATTGTTAGCGTAGCTCGTTGGTTTAGCTACAACGGTTACTTCTTCTATGGTGTTGTCGTTAGCATAAGTAGATGTTGATACCGCCATGGCAATAGCCATGCTCAATAGCGATTTGTTTTTTAAAGCGTACATTGTTGTCCCGTTTAGTTTTAATTATGAAATATGAAAACGAGCACAGTATGAATTTTAAATATGACAACGAGGATGAACTTTATTTACATAAAGGTTAAACAAATATGGAAGATTTATGGCGGGAATATGTACAAAAAAAGACACTCAAAGGTTTAACTTTGGGTGCCTTAATAACTAAATATAATATTTAGCTGTTACTTCAATTCAGCTAGCATTTCATCGCTGTAAGGAACTAACTCTTCACCGTTTGCAATTTTGCTAATGTAATCTGGGTTTGCGATAAGTGGGCGACCAATAGCGATTAAATCAAACTTAGCATCGTTAATTGCCTCTTTTGCTGACTCAAAAGTATAGCTGCCTACGCCTACTAATGTACCTTTGTAGCCTGCACGTAAAAATTCAGACGTCGTTTTACCTTCAAGCGAATCAAACGTTGTACTGTCGTCAAAAATACCGCCGTGTAAATATGCTAAATCTCTCTTCTCAAGCTCTGGTAATAAGTAATCAAATACCGTTTTATCACGGTTATCTTCGCTCATATTAAAATAAGCACCCGGTGTAACACGTAAAGCAGTACGCTCATTACCTACAGCAGCGATAACTGCATCGGTTACTTCTAGTGCAAAACGCGACATATTTTCAGGCGTTTGACCGTATTCGTCGCTGCGTGTATTTGCAGCGTAATGTAAAAACTGGTCAATCAAATACCCGTTAGCACCGTGAATTTCTACCCCGTCAAAACCCGCTTCAATCGCATTTTCAGCAGCTTTTGCGTAATCAGCTACTAGGCCCTTAATGTCATCTATAGTCGCTGCTTTTGGTGTGATATATGTAAGCTCACGCATACGAGGTACAGAGCCTTCAACGCCAATTGCTGATGGTGCCAGTACATCGCCATCAAAAAAGTGAGGATGTGCAACACGGCCAACATGCCAAAGCTGTGCAAACATTTTGCCGCCATTAGCGTGCACTGCGTCTGTTACTTTTTTCCAACCTTGAATTTGCTCACTGGTAAATAAACCTGGTGTATTTGGGTAACCTTGCGCGTCTGGACGAATAATAGTTCCTTCGCTAATAATTAAACCGGTTTCGGCACGGCGAGCATAATATTCAACCATATCTTGTGTTGGCACTAAGTTATCGTCAGCCATACAACGCGTTAATGGCGCCATAAGTACGCGGTTTTTAAGCTCAATCGTATTATTTAGTTTAAACGGAGCAAGTAAATCAGTAATCATTTTTCAATCCTTCATTAAGTATATGCTTACTACAATGTGGCCTTTTTACAAACATTCAAGCTTATTTTGAATGTTCGCTCAAATTAGTTGTGACCTATACTGCTCAATATACAAATTAGATCTGCGTTGCTGAAATTAAATAGCAACTTTTCAACACTCTGTCATATAACTCGATATACTTGTGTGCATATAATTTAGATATAGTAATTAAGAGTGAGCTAATTATGACAACGCCAAATTTAAGCGAAGAACAAGCAGTAATTTTAGGGCTTGGGGCAAAAAAACGCCTAGCCTATATGTTCGAAACCGTACAACAATTTAAACAAGTATGGATTTTAAACGATGATGATGGCTGCGTTATGCTTGCCAACGAAGATGACGACTGTGTGCCAGTTTGGCCAACTCGCGAATTTGCAGAAGCATGGGCAACTGGCGAATGGGCTGGCTGCAGCGCTAAAGCAATTCCACTTGCTGACTGGTTTAGTCGCTGGACACCAGGCCTTGAAGAAGATGACCTACTTATTGCAGCCTTCCCTACAGAGGAAGACGACGGCACGATATTGTTTTCAGATGAGTTTGAAAAACAATTAAAAGCACCAAAGAAAAAATATTAAGGTTCAAAGCCTAAATACTCAGAGTTATTAATTTATAAACGCGGCACTTAATTTAGTGCCGCGTTTTTATTGGCAATTTCTAAAATCCAAATAAGCCTGCGTAATAGCATCTGGATTTTCTACTTGCGGATAATGCCCAAGCTCTACAAGCTCTTGTACGCGCGCATTGGGGACCAGCTTTTTATAATGCTCAATCATGTGCTTACCAGAGATGGGATCTTCTGCGCCAGCTATAAACGTAAGTGGTATATTGCTATTTATGATGGCACCAACCCAGTGTTCTCTGTTTTGCTGCCTGTGCTTTATATAGCTAATGAGTTTAGGCATAACGGCTAAACCATCTTTATAAATTAGCAACTCCCAAAGTGTGTCTACCACTTGTTTTGAAGGCGGTGTACTTTTACTAAAAATAGTCACTAAATTATTGGCAAATTTTTGTTTATTCATTAATTTTGGCACTATCCAACCTAGCTTTGAAAGTAAAAGCTTTTGTATAAATAATGGTTTATGCACCTCAGGAAATAACCCACCATTTAAAAAACACACGCTGTTTATTTTAAAGTCACTTTGGCTAACCACTTGCCTTGCTAATAACTCTTGAGCCACTGTATCGCCATAGTCATGAGCTAAAATATGTACGTCATTAATATTTAACGTTTTTAAAAATTGGGTATATAAGTCGGCTTGTTCGGTAATTTTATAAGTAGCGTTTATTGGTTTATCTGACAAACCAAAACCTAGCATATCGAGCGTAATTACAAAATAATGTTCACTAAGCGTTTGCCACATACCTTCCCAATCCCAGCTAGCACTTGGAAAGCCATGTATTAAAAGCAGCGCAGGCTTAGTTATATCACCAGCTATTTTTGTAAATATTTGATGGCCAGAAATATGAGTGAATTGGCCCTGCGATTGCCACTGTTGAAGAGAAAACATATATTAGCTTTATTTTTATTATCTATTTGTTAGTTTTATCATAGTGGTAATTAATAAAGGAAATAAAACCAATGTATAAATTTGCATTGGCTTATTAAACGTTATTTTAAAATTTAATAGTGTAATCTACATAAACTCGGTGGTCGGCTCTGTCGCCTTTAACACCATCAACGCTGCCTGATTTTTCGGTTGTATAATCTACAAATAACCAGCGCAAACTTAAGCCTTTTATTTTCTCAACTTTATAGCGCGTATCTACAGCCCAATATTTTTCATCAGCTGTGCCAGCTAACTTACCCAGCGCAGAGTTTTCAGCATCGCTACCGCTTGTGTAGTAAAACTTTGTTGTTAAACCTGGCGATACTGCTTTTAAATCAATGCCAAAACGTGCCTGCCACGTTGCCTCGTTTTGATTTGTTAAATCGGCACCAATCAATGAGCGAGTTGGAAATGGGTTTGTACCATGATCGCCACTAAAGTTATCTTCAATCCAAGCATCACTTACCTTAGTAAATGCCGCACCTACACTCCAAATATCTTTTTTCCAATCAGCATCTAAGTAATAGGCAAATCCATCGTTTTCACTTTTAGTTAAACCTGTTAATACACCAGGTGCATCTTCATCATCTAAATCGCCGCCCTCTGCGCCTGTTACAAATAAATCACCATCATCTTGTGAGGTAAATATGCCAGTTGAAAGGGTTAACTTACTTTGCTTAAGTTTAATGCCGTAACTAATTTTTAATCCCATTTTACTTAGCTAATTGTGGGAATTTAAATATTCAGCCTCTAATGTTATGTCGTCTTTTTTATGCGTAGCACCTACGCCCCAAATTACGCTAATGGCGCCAGGTGCCGATTGATCGGTAGAAAAGTCTTCCCATCTTTCATCATGTCGACGGCTCCATTTGTCGTATACGTATACGTAACCATATAATTTAGTGTTGCCAATTTTGTAATCGCCAAAAACGCCTCTAAAAGTATTAGGAATAGCACGGCTGCCTGAGCTTTTTAAAAGCATACTTTTGGTTTTTTGCCCACCTACTTTAACGTGACCGTTGTTGCCCAATTTAAAATCTAAAAAATATTGACCAAATTTAGAAAAGCTATCGTCTACTCCGCCACTCTCATTACCTGCTGGTAAAATATTACCTGCGGCTGAACCTGTAGAGTTAATATTCATTACGGTGTAAGTCGATACACCCACACTCAATAAATCATTTATATAACCCGATGTGTAATTGAGCTCTATACCTTGAGCAAAAGTTGAATCGTCACTTGCGTCGTTATCGTAGTCACGGTCAAAATAAATTGATCTAAGTTTTATATTAAATTCATCTTGTTCTGTCAGCCCATTAACAGCAGCATACGAAGGAATAGAAATACATGTTAATACTGCGCCTGTTGCCGCAAGTAATTTAGATACTCGGTGAGCCATAGTTATCTCCGTTACCTTGTTTTTTTAAGTTTTTACTGTGCAGCACATAGGAATATGTATGCTTTTGACCTACACGGCAAACATGTCATAAGGTAATTACATTTCAAGTAATTACATTTCTTTCATGCTAGTAAATATAGAACAATATAAATTTATAATGTTTTAATTTTGTAACTATTCAGCCTCATCTGAAATGAATATATCAGGCAGCTGATTTTTGAATAATAACTCAAGGGCTAGGCTTGCAGATACATATTGTTTTCTGCAAGTCGATAAATAGCTTCTCAGCAAGCAGAACATTTCAGCTCCTTGCTTACTTCTAAAACACCCCGATATTTTTTGATGAACCTTGGTCATCCTAATATCATTCTCGCCTTGGTTGTTGGTAAATGGCACGCCAGTGCTCATCATGAAACGTAAAACATCATCTTGATAATCTCTTAGTCGTTCCAATAATGCTCGGGATTTGGTTCGCTTTAATCGGCCTCGCTGACCTTCCACTCGGCTACTTTTTTCTGGTGGTGGACATTTAGCGTCACCTTGAAGCAATATTTTTTGATATTGCTCACGATATTTCTGTTTAGCCCCTTTATCTAGGTCGGGATTATCTATTTGAGCTTTATTCATTTCTTTAAGTAAGGTTTGCATATCCTTCGCCCATTGCATGCCGTCTTGCTCCCAAGCCCTTTCTAATTCTCGGATGTGGTGAGCATTACATAATGCATGTTGGCATTGGGTATATTGATAATATGGCTTCCAATGGTCATGACATAGCACACCGGTAAAGTGCGGTAAAATACCGGCCTCATCCATCGCTATTTTTCCTCTTTTTTCATGAGGATAAAAATAAGTCCACCAAGTCGTTGATGCACCATGAAGCCATCGCCGTTTACCGCCGATATTAATGCCAGTCTCATCAACATGCAAAGTTTGATGCGGGCTTTGTAATGCCGCTTTGATGATACCTTCTGCGCCCGATGACTTTACTAGTGCCGCTGCTTGTTCATTAAAGTTAAATAAACTGCCGGCACTGATCGGAATACCTAGTTGGTCACTAAAGTATTCTTCAATGCGGTTATAAGGGAGTAATTGATATTGTGATAAGTAAACCGCATGGGCTTTCACACCAACACCATATTGAATAGGACCGTTAACACCTTGGGGGAAT